>JAMWDC010000025.1 GCA_023819025.1 Candidatus Omnitrophota bacterium
ACGACACGGCGGATTATGCGAGCCGGATCAACACCTCAGCCAGCCGCATCGGGGTCAAACAGATCCGCCTCGCCTTGTGCCTGCCCGCCCAGATCCGGGAATCCATCCGCGAATACTACAGTTAGAAGTAGCGTTCGTCCGCCTGGTGGTATGGCATAGAGGACAATTTCAGCACCGAGGCAAGCAACAATCCGAGGCAATGTTATCTCCGTTTCTAAAGACCGACATATTGCGGGTTGTTATCTGAGGACCGCAGAGCGAACGCTTCAAACCGTGTTTCGATGAATGAAAACCGCAACTCGATATTTGCCTGTAACTTATAGCGTGCGGAGAGGATCCGCTTCAATACTTACAGAACCGAGACGATAATCAAATGGGGGTGTCAGATCTTATTCGTTGTCGGATCACCCTAATTTGTATGCCGGACAATGAGTTCAGGGAGGCTATGACATTTATGAATAATCAAATTTTATTAATTGAAGATGATGTTCTTGTGCTAAAAAGCCTTGAAAAAACTTTAAAAAACGAGGGTTATGTTGTAAAGACAGCAAAAGACGGGCAGAGCGGTTTGAAGTTATTACAGGAAGGAAATTTTAATCTTGTGATCTCGGATATCCGAATGCCCGGAATCGATGGGATCCAAACCATTGAAAAGTTAAGGACCAGTGGGAAAGGTGAGATGCGGCAAGTTCCGGTCATCCTCATCACGGGTTATGCAAGCGAAGAGGCCCCTATTGATGCGTTCCGACTCAAAGTCTCCGATTACATCCTTAAACCCTTCAACAATGATGAACTTTTGGCCACCGTGAAGCGCGTTTTGGAGAACGCCGGAACAGATTCGTCGGAGATGAAGGATTTACTTATTCAGGTGAAAAAGTTGCTCCATCAATATCGAGAGGGGCATGAGAGGCAAGTGTTTGAGGATCAGGACTTGCGGCGATTACTGGATCAAATAGACGCGTTATTGTTCTCTATCGAGAAAGAGATTTTAAAACATACCCCGATACAACCAAGTTAACGTCATGAAAAAAAACGTTGGCCAGTTAGCTTATTTACAGTATCGGTTTGCGAGAAAACTTGTCCATCATTACCGCAATCTTACCCTTGCTTTTTTGAATCTCAGGTATCGTTTTTTTCGAAAGCTTGCGCATCGGTATAGCCGTTTGATCAGCTATCTCATCCAAGTGCGGTGTCGTTTTGTTCGAAAGGTCCGGTTTAGGGCCATTCGGTTGATGGTTTTTTTTATGTGGCGCCTTTGGCTCCGGCGTGTGTACGGCATGGACAACATACCGGAAAGGGAAGCGGCCATTGTTGTTTCCAATCACAATAGCTATTATGATTTCTTTGTTTTGGCATCTGTCTTAAAACGCCAAACGGTTTTTGTTGCGGTGAAGGGGCTAAACCAGCGTACCTTTGTCGGGTGGTTTATGAAATTGGACACCATTATTTATGTCGATCGGGACAACCCCGGCTACAGTTTTTTAAAAGAGGTGATCCGACAGCTTCATCAAAAGAAAATAGTGGTCGTTTATCCCGAGGGGACCCGATCCCGTTCGGGTAAAATGTTAGTCCCTAAAAATGGTTTTGTGAAGCTGGCAATTAAAGTAAACGTTCCGATCATTCCCGTGGCCATGCGAGGTACTTATGACATCTTGCCGCCCCATCGCCATCTTCCCAAGTTTAAAAAGTGCGATGTGCAAATCGGCGAAAAAATCTATATTTCGCCTTCAACACCTCTTTTAAGGGATATCTTCTTCCAAAAAAGGGGTTCGAAGAAATTTACACACTTAAACGATGATCAGTTGAGCGAAATTGCTTTTCGGATCATGAATCAGGTTCGTTTGATGTCCGGTCAAAAGTGGGACGACAGCGCTCTGGAAGCGGCGGCGAAATATGGCCTGTATGACAGGAATCATCAACATCTCGCTAGAGAGCCATTATGAACCGTAGTGCATTTTTTGATGTTGATGGTACTTTAGTTTCATGCCAAACACAGCAACAGTTGGCACGGCTATTATATAAAGAGAAGATTCTCTCCCATAGTCAGCTTCTTCAAATTTACTTTTGGTATGTGTGGCATCACTTGGGTCTGATCAAAAGTAGCATTCCAATACGTACAAAGGCATATGGGATCTTGACCTCAAAAACGAAAGAGGAAATGGACGGTTTGATCTTAAAGACCTTTATCAATTATGTCCAACCAAGAATCAATACTCGGTTAAAGACGGTTGTCAAGAAACACCAAGCCGAGGGATATCTTGTTATTGCCGTATCGGGTACCCTTGATTTGCTTTGTAAAAAAGTCTGTGAGGTGTTTGATATTTCAGATTTTTTTGCTACAAAATTGATGGTTAGAAACGGAAGGTATATCGACAAGTGGGAGAATGAAATTCTTGAAGGCGAAGAAAAAGCAAAATTAATTCGTCAGTTATCACGCGATAAAGAAATTGATCTTGGAGATTCTTACGCTTATGCCGATAGCTTTTCCGACATTCCCTTCTTGTCGTGTGTTGGGAATCCTGTTGTTGTCTCAGGTGATCGCCGGTTAATGCGCTATGCCAGAAGGCATGGTTGGAGGATTCTAGATGATGTTTCTTAAGGATTATTACGGCATTGCATCGATTTTAACTGCGGTGTCAACATTGTTTTTAGCGGCTTTCGTTTTTTTTAAAGGGAGAGGCAAACCTCTTAATCTTTTGTATTCTTTTTGGGCTTTGTGTGTGGGGCTTTGGAGCGTTTTTCTCGTTTTGAATATTTATGCGCCGACACAATCTCAGGCTCTTTTATGGTGCCGGTTGTTACATGTGTGGGCCATTATTCTACCCGCCGTTTATGTTCATTTCGTTTTTTTATTTTTGGATAAATTGCCCTCACGGCGTCGTTTGATCAATTTTCTCTATGGCATCGCAGCGGTTTTTGTTGTGATTGATTTCACCCCATGGTTTATCACTGTAAGTTACCGGCCACAGGTTCATTTTTTTGTAACCCAACCCTTAGTACTTTATCCGTATCACGTGTTAATTTTTGTTTTGTCCGTTTTTTATGTTTATTTCGAACTCGCTTTATGCCTTTGGAAAGCAACCGGCATTCGACGAAAACAGGTTCAGTACTTTCTTGTTGCAACATTGATCGGATATTCAGGCGGAGTAACCAACTATCTGATCAATTACAACTTGTTTATTTTCCCATTATATCCTTTTGGTAACTACACCGTCTGTGCTTATGTCGTCATTATCGGACTTGGGATTCTTCGGTATCGGCTCATGGATATCGAAGTTATTGTTAAGAAGACGCTGGTGTTTGCGGGGTTGTTTGCGATGGCGATGGCGATTGTGGCGGTGGTGACCACGGTGACCCAGAATTATATCGGCCAGTATTTCAGGCTGAATCTTCTCTGGACGAGGGCGATCAGCGTGGTGATTGCCATTCTTTTGTACGAGCCGACCAAAGGTCTTTTGATCAATCTGACGGACCGGTTTTTATTCCAGAAAAAGTTCAGGCTGACAACCATGGTGGCGCAGGCAAGTCAGGCCATTGCGCTGGTTCAGAGTTTGAAGTGGCTGGCGCGGCGGATTGTGGCATTTTTAGTGACGACCTGCCGGATCAAGCATGCGGTGGTGTATATCCGGGACCGGGATCACGCGCACTTTGTGCGGGGCGCGCACCGCGGCTATACGAGTTCCAAGAACCTCCCGGAAAAGATCGAGAGGCATCATCCCCTGATTCGTTATCTTGAAAAGAATCCGGGGCCGGTGGAAGTCACCCGGTTGACCGAAAGAGTATCGAACAATAAACAGACGGAGGAGTTGAAGAACGAAATCCAGGAGATTTCGAATTTTTTGAAGGCCGCGAATGCCGAGGTGGTGATTCCGAGTTTTCTGAGGCGGCGGATTGACCTGTTCGGAGCCGGCAGGGAAAAATCCGAGGTCGAGAGAGAGATTGAACTGCGCGATATCCTTATCTTGGGCGCCAAGAAATCCGACGAACCCTATTCCGATGAGGAACTGGAGGTCTTTCACAGTCTGGCGCAGGAATCCGCCATTGCCATCGAAAATGCCCGGCTCTATGACGAGGCCGTCCAGCGCTCCAAACTTCTGGCCGAGATCAATAAGGAACTGGAGGAGACCAATGAAAAACTCCGCGTGACCCAGGCCTCGTTGATTGTGGCGGAAAAGAACGCGACCATGGTCGGGATGGCCAAGGCCATTGCCCATGAAATCAATAATCCCTTGTCAACTGTGGACGGCCGTTCCCGGTACATCTGCCGGGACTATGCGAAGATTTTCAGGGATTTGCTGAACCGGTACGGCCATTTGATGTCGGAAGAGGACCGCGCAAAGTTTGACAAGGCGATTCACGACACGGCGGATTATGCGAGCCGGATCAACACCTCAGCCAGCCGCATCGGGGTCGTCGTCAAAACACTCACGAATATTTTAAAAGACACCAAAGGGGAAATGGGGCCCCTGAGTCTGATTGTGATGTGCCGGGAGGCCCTTGAGGCCGCGCGCTTTTCGACGTATGAAGAGAACCTGGGCGGGTGCGAGATGAAACTGGATATGGCCTCGAATGTGGTGATCCAGGGGAATTTGGAGCAATTGCTGCAGGTCTTTGTCAATCTCATCAAGAATGCCTATGAAGCCATGGGCAGTCAAAGGGACCGCCAGGTCATTATCCGCGGCGGGTATGATCCGGAGGACCCGAAAATGGCCAGGATCGAGGTTGCAGACAACGGTCCCGGCATCCCCCCGGATATTCTTCCGAAGATATGGACCCAGGGGTTTTCGACGAAAAAGAGGAAAAACGACGATAGTTTGGGAGCCCCCGGGCAGGGACAGGGTTTATTTGTCTGTAAGCATATCATCGAGTCGGTTCATAACGGTGTGATTTACGCGGAAAGCGAAGTCGGAAAGGGGACGACGTTTATCATCAAATTGCCGCTGGCGGAACTGTAACTGAACTCGAACCGGAAAGTCAAGACTCAATAGTCAAAACGACAAATCAAGAATGAGTTGTTCCAGTTCCTTCCCCTGTTTTCTGAAGGGGGGCAGGACAGTTGGGTATCAAAAACCCCACTTTCTCCCTCCACTTTCATAAATCAAGGGGAGGGTAACCGGAGCAACGCACCAAGAGTTCAAAAGGAACAAATTTTGGATTTTGAGTTTTGAATTCTTCCATGATGCAGGGTGCCCGGATGAGAGCCCTCGTGGTCGATGATGAGGAAGACATCTGTGATTTCCTCAAGCACATGCTCGAGGATTTGGGGTTTGAAACGGAGTACGTGCTCGCGGGTGAGGAAGCACTGCGGCTCATCCAGGCAAAAGAGTGGCAGCTGGTGCTTGTGGATCTGAAGCTTCCGTCGGGGGTGACGGGCCTGCACCTCATCGATGCCATCCGCCGTCAATGGCCGAAGACAGTGATCGCTGCCATGTCCGGGTATGTGGATGTCGGTCTTCGTCAGGAAACGGAGAAGCTGGGGGTTCATGATTTTCTTGAGAAGCCGGACGACATCAACCCGGACGTTTTCGTCCCAAGGATTAAAGCCCTTCTCCCAAAGATAAAAAATACTTAAAGACAGTCCCGGTTGGGCCGGGGACCTGGCTTTGCTGAATGTTGATCTTCATCCCCGCGGAGACCTCCGGCCACCGCGTGGGTGGGTGAATGAGGCGGAGACCTCCGGCCACCACGGGGGTGGGTGAATGGTAACAATTGTTTCATAGAAGCGCCATGAACAGAAAAGCAAAAATTCTTTTTATTGACCCGGATGAGGAAATTCGGGACATCCTAGCAAAAGTCCTACAGTCCGTGCCTGAGTTTGAAATCCCAATCGTGACCTCCCTTGAGGAAGCGTCTGAGCGCTTGGCACAGCAGGGGATGGATGGTGTGATCGTTGACGGCATGTTTCCGGTCGATCGGCTTCTTGATTTTTTGTCGCGTATCCGGACAGCTTACCCCCATTTGCCAATGGTGGTCTTGGTGGTGGAAGTGGACATGATCGTGGATGAACGGTTCAAACAGGCCTTGGAACTGTTAAGGGTCCGGTCCGTCCCCAAAGTAGGGCTCTTCGAAGAAACCAGGCTGAAAGAATTATTGGAATGGTGCTACAGGCATTAATCGGTACTGGTTCTGCTGGGGGCAGGTATTTTTGAGTTACCGATCAGTTTAATTTTAAGTTGTGGAATACCCGGTCGAATACCCGTCCCTCAGAGAACCGGTACTGGGCAGGACCGCGTTGATTTTTTCTTTGAGCTGGAGGCAGGGTTTTCTCAGGCAGTCGTCGGCCCCAAGGGACCGGATTTCCTTTTCGAGGTGCGTGCTTGCTGTGAGGACATACACGGGGATGGATGGATATTCCCGTTTGGAAAAGCAGAGAACATCTTTGCCTTCGACATCTCCTTTCAGGCGCCAGTCCAGGATAATGAGATCCGGCTTTTCTTTTCCGATAAGTTCCATCGCCTCCTGACCGTCGTTGGCCGTGATCACTGCGTAATCCTTACGGAAGGCCCGCTCGAAGGCTTCGGTGATTCCGATCTCATCATCGACAATCATAATTTTTCTCATCAGGCCGCCTTTGCCTCCTGAACTGCCTTCCGAAATCTCAGGATGAATTCCGCGCCTTTTCCAGCTGTGTCCGAGGCCTCAATGGATCCCCCGAGCCTCTGGATATGATGCCGCGTGATCGAAAGTCCGATCCCCATGGCCTCGCGGTTTTTCTTCGTCGTGAAATAACGGTCGAAGATATGGGGAAGGATATCTTTAGAAATGCCCGGACCCCTGTCGCGGAATTTCATCTCGATAAAATCACCGGCGTTACGGGCGTCCAGGAATAATTCGCCCTGGCCTTGCATGGCTTCATAGGCATTCGTGAAAAGGTTGAAGAATATATTCTGGAGGGGGCCTTCGCAGGCCCAGACGCTAAACTCACTGGGCACACGGTTGTGAACGCGGATCTTATCGAGTTTTTGTCCCTCTTGCATCAGGGCGAAAAATTTTTCAAGTTCAGCCCGGAGATCGAGGGCCGTTAGCTCAAAGTCTTCTTCCGGACGTGCAAATTGAGCAAATCGCTCGAGGGATTTCTGAATCCGCTCAACTTTTGCGAGGATCCCCGCTAAATGCTTGTCCATTTCCCTGGCGGATGCCTCGGGAGCCGGGTTTTGATCCAGTTCCTGAAGCAGCGCCTGCGCGGAAAGCTCAATGGCCTGGAGAGGATTTCGCACCTCATGATGAACGCCTGCGGCAAGCTGGGTGACCGCTGCCATTTTCATATGCTGGCCGAGTTCGAGATTGGATCGAGTAACCTCTTTCAAGAGTTTGGCCGAGAGGAAAAACATCCCTGCCTCGTCCATCAGGGTTTGTAAGAGTGCTTCGTCTTCGCCGGAGAAAGCGTCATCGGATTTCTTCCTGCCCAGAAGCAGGATTCCGTAAAGGCTCTTTTCAACGAAGATCGGGACGATCGCTTCCACCCGATCCCGTCTTAACCTTGCCTTAACCTCGGGTGAAAGGTCTTCGTCGCCATCAAAAGGACTGAGGACAAACGGTGTTCTTTGAGCGCGGGCGAACCCGATGATCGGATCGGCCGGGCCGAGCTCCGTCAAACTTGGACCAGCCGCAGCGAATGTCAGCCGGAATCCCGCATTGCCGTCTGCGGGCAGATACAGTCCTACCCATTCCAGGGCCATTTGCTGCGTCAGAAAATCTACGATTTGTTCCGCAAGCGCCCGGGAATCGTGGGTGCTGGAAAGTTGATTCGTGAGGTTGTGAATGAGGGCGGTGTAGGAAATCTTTTTTTGAAAGAGGAAACGATGGGTCCATCGGGTGAGCAGACGTTTCAACGGTTCGTATAGGAGCATGGCCATGGTAATGGAGACCGCCGAGAGGATAGCCGCGGGGGCTTTGGTCCAGAAATACCCCACGAGAAAAATGAGCCCCGATACGGTGAGATAGACCGTCCCGAAAAGGAATCCGAACACAATGCCTTTCTTGATCATCAACTCGATCTCAAAAAGTTTATGGCGCAATATCGCGTAGGCAATCACACTGGAATAGATCGCCCCGCAGGCGGCGGAGTAAGGGTACGGGAAAAGGGTGATTCCGTAAACAGGAAGGAAGTTAAAAATGCCGATGCCGAATCCTAGGACAGAAGCGAGAAAAAAATATTGGAGATGCTTTTTTCGTGCGCCTCTTGATGTTCGAATCTCGATCCAAAGGTGAATCAGTGCTAAGAGGACGTAGGTGGAAAAAAATAGGATGACCACAAAATAAAGCGGTCCCCCTTCGGTAATGTATCGGACCCCCATGTCCGTTCGTTCTCGAGGGATGAACCAAGGAGTTGTAAATATGCCGAAGATGAGTAAAAAAGCCGTTACAAATCCTGCCGTTAAAGGGATCTTCTTAAAGTTTCCCGTAATTTTTAACGTGAAGTAGTAAAAGAATACGGGAATGAGGATCGCACCGATGTGGCAAAATCTTCCCCAGAAAAGTGCCCACGCAGGACCTTCTTGCATGCCCTGGATGGCTGTAAAAAAGCTCCACAGCCAGATTGAAATCGAAAAAAACAGGAATGACTTGTGGATCGGCGATTGCCGATTTTTCGAGTAGACGAAGAATCCCGTCGCAAGCGTGACGACGGAGGTCAAATAGCCCGTGGCGACATAAGGATGAAGCGCGGGAGGCATCAGGCAGCCCTCCCGGCCGGCGATTCAAGGTTTGGGAAGTGGAGGTTGAAGACACTTCCTTGCCCCACTTCCGATTGCACTTCGACATCTCCACCCATTCCCTGCATGAGTTGTTTGACGATAAAAAGTCCCATCCCGGATCCCGTGAATCGGGCACCCTGTTTTTTCCGTTTGGTCGTATAAAAGGGTTCAAAGATTTTAGAAAGCTGCTCGGGCGGTATGCCCGTCCCTGTGTCCCGGACACGGATGACCACCTTTTGGCCGGCCGTGTCCTCTTCGAGAATGATTTCGCCTTCTCCGGAGATCGCTTGCTGTGCATTTCGAATGAGGTTCGAGAGGATCTCAAGGATCGCATCGGGATCGCCGGCAAGGGTCAAGCTGGGGGAGATGCGGTTGTGAATTCGGATTTTATCCCATGCGTCATTTTCCCGGAACATCGAGATGACCTTATCCACAACAAGATTGGGGCGAACTCCCTCGACAATGGCCAGCGGTTTCGAATGTGCAAGATCGGAAAGGTGATCGATGATATGGCCGATTTTCTCCACATACTGGCGGGTGAGTTTCAGGATCTCTGCGGTTTCCTGACGGAAGACTTCACGGGGTCCCGTAAGAAACCGCGGGTCGGCTAAGTTGGTGCGGAGTGCCCCGATATTGAGAGTCATGGCGGCGAGGGGATTTTTGACTTCATGCTCGACCCCGGCAATAAGACTTCCCGCCGAGGCATCCCGTTCACTCGTGGAAATTTTCTCTCGGGAACGCCGGATCTCTTCCGCATATTCCGCATTGCCGAGCACAAGCGAAAGATGACGCATGAAACTTTTCAGGATATGGAACTCCTCATCTCGCCAGGGGGCATCCGATTTTTTCCGTCCGATGACCAGAACGGCATGCAGACTGTTTTGGACAAAAACCGGGAACGCCGCCACGCCACCGATTCCGGCGAGTTCTATCGTTGCCTGCCGCCTGATTTCTTTAAGGTCTGCCAACGCAAAGAAACGGTGTCGTTTGGAGAGGTTGCGGCTTTCCCTTTGTGTCTGAGAATTGACGAGGATATCGTGCGTCTCGTCAAGATAGCGAATCAGCTGCTTCGAGGGATGGATTTGTGTTTTCCGGAGCCGGCCGACCATGGCTTGAAGCTCAAAAAATTGAGGGGCACGATGGGATCGAAGATAGAAGCCGATACGGTCCAAAGAAAGAATTTCGGCGATCCTGTCGGTCACTTCACGGGCAAGTTTTTTCGGCTCAAGGATATGGATGATTTCTGCCGACAGTTTTCCGAATATCGTTTCGGGATGATAGGCCTGCTGGTGAAGAAGCCGGTTCGTAAGCCGCGAAAGCCCGTTCTTAAGAGGACCGTAAAGGCCGATGGCAAGGGCAAGCGCCAGACCTTGTGCAAGCGCTTCGGAAACACCCACCCACCGGCTGATGACCTCTTTGAGAATAATAAGAATCGCTGCCATGAAGCCAAGAAGCAGAATAAAAAGCAGGGAAAAAATCAGCGTGTTTTTGACAAGTTTTTGTATATCCAGGAACCGGTGTTTGGCAATCGCATAGGTTAGGATGATCGGATACAGTGAAACGAGCGGCGTGGTGATGGGTTTAACCGGGATGTCGAAAACAAGTAGGAAAGCCGGTGCCCCCGCGGCATAACCGATGATTGCGGCAGCGAGGAATAGGATCAGCTGATTTTTTCGATAGCCTTTGTTTTCTTTGATGCCGCGGGTAAGTACCGCAACGCTATAGAGGACATTCAGTAACAGGTACAGAGGGATGAGGGAATAAAGCGGGCCGCCTTCCGTATACGACGAAAAGTCGAGTTTGGGCGGAGAACCTTCAATCACGAGTTGGGTGAACACCATCGTCAGGGTCAGAATACCCGCACTCGCATAATTGAGAAAAAGAAGATTTTTTTGTGCCTTTTCTTTTTTGACCAGGACCAGGACAAGATGGGTAAAAAAAGTACTCAGGTAGATCGTCCCGGTCGTGAGTGTTTTGCTGGCGGAGATCCCAAAGAAGTCGTCTTTTGTGAAGTACATCGTGGCATAAAAGATGGACCATACGGCAACGGAAAGATTAAGAAGGAAAGTCAGCTGACAGTTCTTTGATTTTGGATTTGCGAGGAGAACGAGCAGGGCAAGCGCAATACAGAGGATGCCGGTCAGGTAACCGCAGATGCTTAGAAAAAGATAGTGCCCTAGAATTTCCATTTCCCATCCGGCCAGACGGCACAAACCGCCTTTTCACAAATTTTTTGAAAAATTTTTTGTGTCACACGCCATGTTGCATAGGAAATCCAAAGTGTAACGTCCGGCAGGAAGGCAGTGACAGTAAACGCCTTTTCTGTAACGGGGAAAGTTATATAACCATTTGAATCTAAATAAGTTACGTTTGAATAGTTAAATTTCATCTGCTATCTTTCCCTTGGGCTTGCGGAGATCTTTTTCAATAGGTGTTGGTCGAGCCCCGTGGTTTTAAGCCAACGGTAGAGCGTCATGCGGGAGCATTGAAGGGCCCGGGCAGCTTCTTTGATCGAAGGCGTGTTCACAATGGCACGGATGATTTTTCTCATGATCTCCTGGCGCCTGAGTTCCTTGGAGTTGAGATAGGCGGGTGCGTTTTGGTGGGGATCCTCTTCGGGTCTTTTGTGAAGGGCGCGTTCGATCGCAGCCATTAATTCGTCGATCGTGATCGGTTTTTTCAGCGTGTCATACGCACCGTGCTTCAATAAATACTTCGAGGCGATCTGAGTATGGGCCGTGACAAAAATAATCGGGATTTTGAAATCGGGGAACTGATACCGGATCAAATCAGCGACCATATCCCCGTCAATCGGGCTCCTGAGTTTCCAATCGAGAATAATCAAGTCGAAACGGCTGGGGTTTTGTTTAAAAATGGCAAGGGCCTCTTCGGGATTTCTGACGGGCGCGGCTCTATAGCCGCGGGTCTTCAGGGCCCTTTGTGTTGCGTCGAGGACATCCGGGTCATCATCAACGACAAGAATCTCATTCATCGGCATTTTCCGCAAAAGATGGGGAAGTTTTTAAAAAATACCACAAGGAATAAAAATTTACAAAATGACTTGCCGGGTGCGAGGTTATGAATTTTTCTAAAGTGATACCGATTGATCGATCGAGCGGAAGAAAAAGCAAATTTGATGACACGAAAAATATCTGTAAATCTAAAACCTGGGATGGGACATATGCCGATCCTGCGCCTGCAGCATAACCTGGTGAATATCCTTTATGCGATCCGTGGACTGGCCGAATCGTATCTGGCACAGGTTCAAGAGGGCCGGTTCCAGGAGGTTCGTCTCCGTTTGAATCGGGCGGAAACAGTTTTGAAAAAAATTTGCATGCAGGCCAATTTGGCCCTTTTGATGACCCGGCGCATCGGTTTGGTACTGAAAGTTCGGGAGGAGGCTGTGAGCTATCCGGCCGCCTCGTGCTCTTCGGTTCAAACCGTGTGGGGGAGGGTCATCGGAATTTTGCGGAAGGAATTTCAACTCGACAGGATCGAGGTAATCGAAAGGGTTCCGGAAGATTTCCCGCCGGTTCAATGTGATCCGAACGATTTGGAAGAAATCTTCTATCACCTTTGCAAAAATTCACTGCAGGCCATGAGGGAAGAAGCCGGCAAACTCGTCATCCGGGCACAGCTTGCATTGTCGGATTGTGAAGAGCCTTTTGCGATTGTGACGATCGCGGACACAGCCTGCTGAAGTCCAAGATGACCATCGTCTCCGATTACCGGGGTCTGACGGGCAAGGAGATCACCACGCTGCGCCGCCGCCTGCAGAAGGTGGATGCCGACTTCACGGTCGCCAAGAACACGCTGGTCAAGGTCGCCCT
>JAMWDC010000026.1:0-12003 GCA_023819025.1 Candidatus Omnitrophota bacterium
AAAGGTAGCTGGTTTTAACAGCGTTTTCTATGGTGCCCTGCGATTCGTCGAAGAGTTGGCAAGGAAACAGGGAGACAATGGGAAGGCTGACGAATACAAGGTCGCGGGCGCCAAGCTGCAAAAATCCTTTAACGAAAAAATGCTGAATCCTAAATTCCCTGGCGGGGAAATCGCACCTTACTTTGATGTGATTGAAGGCGATCCGCATAAGGGTGCTCTTCGATCCGATATGGTATGGTTGGTGAGCCGGGGCCGGGACCTGATCCCGGAGGAGATGCGAGTCGCCGTTGTCATGACCGCAACCAAACATTTGCTGTCACCTTACGGTATGAGGACGCTCGCGCCGCAAGACAGTAATTCTAAAGGAGATTATCGATCCCGGCAGGATACGGGCAATCAAGCCTACACAGACGAAGCGTATCATCAAGGCACGGTGTGGCCGTGGCAGATCGTGGATTATCTCGACGCCGTGGCAAGGGTTTGGAATTTGGAGGCATTTCGTCGGCATCGCAAAGAGTTTCTGAGGCTCATCCGGAGGATCTATGGTGAAGCCAGTTTTCCCAGAGAGGATCATTCGGTCACTCTTCAGGATGTGGCAGCCGCGGTACTTACCCCGCTGCTTGCGTTTTTGAAAAATAATTGGGCCAAATCGTTGCCTGAAGTTTTCGACGGCGGGAATCGTGAAGATATCCTGGCCGGTCGGCCGTACCACCAGGAACCGGGAGGCACGCCTTCTCAATCCTGGAGCATTGCGTCCGTGATTGAAGCCGGGGTGAGATATGGGGTGTTTGATGCAAAAATTCTCCGGTGGTGGTCGGAAGCCTCCGCCCGTCCCTATGGAGTATTCGTCGAACCGTTTTCCGAGAAAGAACCGTTGAAACCGATCGAAACCATCGAAACCGTAAAGCTCGAGACAGGCCAGGCGCACACGGTGCGCGTAAGAGTTTACATCCGTGAAGGGATTGCCCCGAATTCTTTGGATGTGGAGCTCCGGATGCCTCGAAAGCCGCTTGAAGATTGGGGGAAAGATTGGCAGGATATCAGGTCCGTTTCTTTGACACCGGTCAAGCGAAGCGACAATAACGTCTATATTCTATATGAAGGCATACTCCCGACCGAAGGTTTGGCACCGGGCAAATATGAATTTGTGGTCCATGCAGTACGTAGGGAGAACCGCAGTGAGGCGTGGTCCGGCAATGTCCGTATCGAGATTGCGGTGAAGCCAGCGGCAGAACCTAAAGCCACAGAGCCGGTTGCCGTAGAAACAAAATCGGCGGCCGAATTTCAGGCCGAGGCGATGCGTTCCGAAGCCCGCGACCTGAAGAGGATGATTCAACAGCCCGCGGATTGGAGTGCCGTCGCGGCTAATATTCTTGTGACTTGGGCGGAACAAGGGAAAATCCTAGGTCAGCAAGCCGGACGGTTGGCATCCGCGATGACCGAACATTTTGATTCCGTAGTCTTGGCGTTTGAACAGATCGGCCCGGAACTTGCTCCGGTTTATGCCTATCACCGGCTGAGGAACGATGGTGCAAGTTTAGGAGACTATCAAATGCATGAAGAAATGCTTTCCGGTTTTGTCGTGAGAAATCTTAAGGCCATGGAAGCAGTCATGAAAAAATACTTGGAGACTCATGATGAAGCGGAGGGGTTGCATTTTAATCTGATCATTCCTTTTTCAAGCAACCCGGATATTCAACGCTGGTGGGTCGGGTTCTTGAAAAAGATCAGGGCGGTTTCTTCCTTGCCGGGTCATCAGGATCGGATTTCCGCAGATATCCGGTTTCTAGCAACCACAGAAGAAATCCGCCGCTTTACCGATTTCTTTGACACGGTTCGTTCCACCGGGATGGCCGAAGAAATTGTTTTGGACCAGGCCGCTCCCAAGGCAGTGAATTCCTTCCTGGGCCGATTCCAAAATGCCATGATTTTTGCCCCGCCACCGGAGCTGATTCGCCAAGTCTCGATGACCGAACAACACCGCTTGGTCGGACTCGAAGGACTGATCTGGGAACAGGCATTTCCCGTCTCAATGGTGATTGGATTTAACGCCGCCATGGTCAATGAGATTACTGCGGATATGCTCAGGCAGATCCCCGCGTTCTTCCACGAAGGGATGGTGACCTACAATGGTTCCGGGCTGGTTGTCAATGCGATTGCTCGGGAACTAATTCTTCGTGCCTCGGTTTCAGAACTTATATCGCAAATGGCATAAGCGTCCAGTTCTGCCCTTTCGGTCCATTGACAAATCACGTATTTATGAAATAATGACCTCCTCTTCAAGAGGAGGGGAAGGGATGAATCCGTTTACATTTATTTATCGCGATTTTAAAGCCTGCTTCGATCGGGATCCAGCGGCCCGGACACCACTTGGGATTCTGGAGGTTTTGTTTCTGTACCCAGGATTTCATGCTATCCTTGTCCACCGCTTTACGCATTTTCTCTATAAGCTTCGCATCCCCTTTATTCCAAGACTGTTATCTCAAGTAATGCGGCTCATTACCGGGGTTGAAATTCATCCAGGAGCAGCCATCGGCCCCGGGTTTTTTATTGATCACGGCATGGGAGTTGTGATCGGCGAGACGACGGTGATCGGGGAAAATGTCACACTTTATCAAGATGTGACTTTGGGCGGGACCGGAAAGGAACGCGGGAAGCGGCATCCCACAATCGGCGATAATGTGGTCATTGGTGCCGGCGCGAAGGTCCTTGGGAATATTCGTTTGGGCAATCACGTCAAAGTCGGCGCGGGATCCGTGGTGATTCATTCGGTGCCGGACCATTGCACGGTGGTCGGCGTTCCTGCCGAGATTGTTCGAAAAGAAGGCCGGGCCGTAAGCGATATCGAACTCGACCATGGAAATCTTCCGGATCCTGTGAAGGCTTTGAAGAACCGAATTCGATTACTCGAGAAAGAAATTGAGGCTTTAGAAAAACAGGTCCGGAGTTATCACGAGCCGGACAGCAAGATGCCCCCTTCCTAACTTGATTCAGTGGATGTTTGTGTTCCTGAATTTTTAGAAACGATCTGTTGCACTGAGGAATCCGAAATGCCACCCCCCCATAAGAGGATAAGGATCTATTCGGACGGCGGGGCGCGCGGGAATCCGGGGCCCGCAGCCATCGGGGTCCTCATTTGCGATCCGCAAGGGGAGTATTTACAAGATCACAACGAAGTGATCGGGACCGCCACGAACAATATTGCCGAATATACGGCGATCATCGTCGGCCTGGAACTGGCCAAAAAACTAGGGGCTGAGGAAATCGAATATTTTCTGGATAGCGAGCTTGTGGCCAACCAGTTAAGTGGGTGCTATCGGATTAAGACCCCTCATCTTCGGACCCTTTTCAACAAAGTCAAGGCGTCGGAAAAATTTTTCAAGAAGGTTCTGTTTACTCATCTTCCGCGTACTCACGAAAAAATCCGCTATGTCGATAAATTAGTAAATCAGGCGTTGGACGGCGAGGCTTGATCCCAAAGGAGGGGCATCATGTTTTATTTCTTGATTGCGGCAATCGGTTTTTTGGGGGGATTGACGAGCGGGCTTTTTGGCGTGGGAGGTGGTTTGATGTTTGTGCCTCTTTTGATTCTGTTTCGGCATTTTGATCCTCATCGGGCGATCGGAACCTCGCTGGTGGTGATTATTCCGACCGCGATCGCCGGAAGCATCCGCCATCACCTGGCCGCTATGATTGATTGGCCGACCGTTTTCTGGCTGATGCTCTTTGCGATTCTGGGGGCGTGGTTTGGAGCCAGTTTGTCCGTCAAAGTTAACATTCTCCTGTTAAGGAGGCTTTTTGCCCTGTTGATGGTGGTTATTTCGCTTCGGCTGTTTTTCGAAAAATAATGGAAGGGGACCGTTCCTCGAGGGCACTTAAGGTATTCGGTCAACGATCCGAAGATACGTAAGACAATCAGGGTGTCCAGAGATTACGTATCCAGGGGAAATTTGGTAAACCCCATGGAAAAAAGGCAGAAGATGAGTTAGTATTGTAACCAGCGGGCATCAGGGAACTAAGCGACTTTAAAAAACAACCGAATTTCTTCATCAGCGTTAAAAGATGAAACCATGGTCGGTCTGCGTCATAAAATAAAAGACGATCGGTTAGGTTTCTTTGCTCTTGCTGTTTTCTCTTTTTTATTCTCGATCTCCGCTTGTACCCCTTCGATCCCTGAGAAATACCGTAGCATGAGTATTTCCGAGCTCGTCAAGTGTCTTCAAAGTAAGGAAGGTACGGTGAGGGCCAATGCCATAGTCGTTTTGGGCACGAGAGGGAAGGATGCCATACCTGCGATCCCTGATCTGATCAAAGTGTTAGGGGATAACCGTCAGTATGTCCGGAACTGTGCGATGGATGCTTTAGCGGAGATTGGGAAAGCCTCGGTTCCGGCTCTGGTCGAAGCAGTGGAAAAAGACAAGAACAAGGTGGTTCGTTTTCATGCAGCGGGTGCATTAAGAAAAATTCATACCAAGGAATCCCAGGCTGCGTACGAAGCTTATTTCAAGAGGGAAGGATATAAGTACGCATAATAAGTTGTAGCTTCTGGAGTTCCCAATATGAAATGTTCGGTAATGGTCGAAAAAGCTTTTTGCAATAAAACTTTGCTGGTAAGCGGGTTCATTGTAGTGCTTATTTTTTCCTCATGCGGACCTCCGGACGAATTGCTTAGAAAATCCGTCGCCGAATTGATCCCTCTTTTAAAGGATGAAGATAGTGTCCTTCGAGCCCGGGCAGCCATGGCCTTGGGGAGCAAGAAGGCAGAAGCCGCTCCCGCAGTTCCCGAGCTCGTGAAACTTTTGGTCGATAAGAAGGCCCACGTCCGGAACCGTGTGATGAATGCCTTGGCCAATATCGGTCAACCGGCTGTTTCAGGACTCCTCGAGGCCTTACAGAGCCGGGATCGTGTGATGCGTTATTACGCCGCTCACGCCTTAAGAAAAATTCCAGCCAAACAGTCCCAAGATGCTTTTAAAAGATGGTTTGAGCAGGAAGGCCAAAAATTACTGATAGGCATCGACAAAGACAATCCGAATTTATACCAAACCACGGGGGATACATCTTAAGCCATGAAACCTTCAGAAAAAGTTCCTGCGGGGATTGAAGTGGCTTAACTCAGTCTTGGAGAATGATTTCAGTTTGAGCATCAGCAGGAAGCAGGGAAGGAGTCTGCGGCGGCTTTAAGCTGTTCTCAGACAAGGAAAGGAGATGCGAAGCCATGAAACCATTTCAATTTTACAAAAGTCGTCATGCCCTGGTTCAATTGTTCGGGGTCGGATTATGGCTCGCCTTTCTTTACTCTTCGTGTGAAGCGCCTGTGTCTCCCGACCTAGTCAAAAAAACCGTCCCACAGCTTATCCAGGATCTAAAGAGCAGCGAAAGTAGGGTGCGAGCGCAGGCCGCAATAGCGATCGGCCAGCGACCTTCCTCAGAAGCAAAAGTAGCGGTTCCCGAGCTTATCAAATTATTCCGCGATCAAGTACCCGTGGTGCGGAAACGGGCCCAAGAGGCCCTTATCGCGATCGGTAAAGATGCCGTACCCGATCTTATCAAGGCCTTGGATGCCATCGATCCAACGGTTCGTTTCCACGCGGGCCGGGCGTTGGAAAAAATACCCACGCCTCAGGCACAAAAGGCTTTTCTAAAATACCTCGACGAAGAAAAAAAACAAGTCTAATCCGTTCCCGTAGATGGCCTGTTTCGGATCGATCCTAAAATCGGTCCCAAACGGTTACTTCCCGAGGATTTCCCCGAGGATTTCCCAAATTGCCGGGATTCGTCTAAATTGTTATAATGCTGTACATTCATGGGAGGGATCTTATGGAAACAATCTTAATGTTTTCCGCGGATAAAAGGACGCCGGCTGACCTCTTCATCACCGGACTTTTTCAGAATGGCAGGTTCGTCAAAGAATTAAAACTTTTGGATCCGGTTTTTGCAAAAGATGCGGAGTCGGTCGTTCAAAAAGGCCGATTGATTGGTAAATTTGAGGAGACGCTTTCTTTTTATCATTCCGGATATCAGGAGGCCCCTGAGGTTTTGCTTTTGGGATTGGGGGATAGAAAAAGTTACAGTGCTGCTCGATTTCGTCAAATTATCGGTGTGGCCGTCAAGGCGGTGAAGGGCCGGAAAATCAATCGAGTGCGTATCCTTCTGGATAGTTTCTTGGACGGGAAATTGAGGCTTCAGGAAGCCGTCCCCCTCTTGACCGAGACCGCCTGTCTTGCAAGCTATGAGTTTGACAAGTATAAAAAGAAGGACAAAGATGAGGAAAAGGCCGGGAAGAAGAAAACACTCGAGATCTTGGTCACAAAAAAACAGGGCAGAGAAACTCTTTACAAGGGAATCGAGCGAGCCCGGATCATCGCGAACGCAACAGTCTTTGCCAGAAATCTTATTAATGAGCCCGGCAATGTGATCAATCCGCAGACATTGGCCGCAGCGGCCCGGCAGCTGGCCTTAAGTAAGAAGATTCACTGTAAAATTTTCGGGTTGGCGGATCTGAAAAAATTAAAAATGAACGGGATCCTGGCGGTCAACCAAGGATCTGTGACACCTCCGGCCTTGATTGTGCTGGAGTACGGGAATCGATTTAAAGGGAAAGGAACAATTTGTCTGGTCGGCAAAGGCGTGACCTTTGATACAGGGGGTATTTCAATCAAGCCGTCCAAGGATATGGAGGTTATGAAGAGCGACATGTCAGGCGCAGCAGCGGTCATTTCAGTTTTGGGGGTGATTGCGGATCTGCGTTTGCCCCTTCATGTTGTCGGACTGGCCCCCGCAGTAGAAAACATGGCCGCTCAGAATCCCCAACGCCCCGGGGATATTATCCGTATGCTGAATGGGAAAACCGTGGAGGTGCGTAATACCGATGCCGAAGGAAGATTAATTTTGGCTGATGCGTTAGCGTATACGGAAAGGTACCGGCCGAAAGCGATCATTGATATTGCGACACTTACCGGCTCATGCGCCGCCACGTTTGGTGACAAAGCGATCGGGATGTTGGGCACCAGCGAGAGGCTCATGGCTCGGGTGAAACGGGCAGGCGAGGAGACTGGCGAAAGATGTTGGCAACTTCCGCTGTGGGAGGACTATGCAAAATCTATCAAAGGGGATCATTCGGATCTTTCGAACATTGGAGGCCCTTACGCCGGGACGATTACGGCCGCCATATTTTTGAAAGAGTTTGTTCCGGACAATATCCCGTGGGTTCACCTGGACATTGCCGGTACCGCCTGGTGCGATAAATCGCGCTTTGATTGTGTCAAAGGAGCCACAGGAGTCGGTGTCCGGCTCTTGACAAGGTTCCTATCGGATTGGAAATAGGATTCGACGCGTATCGCACCCTCACTCTCCGTGCATGAATCTGGTTCTGCGTCACAGATTCCGAAGGTCATCGCTTTCTGATTTGGAAATTCCAAAATGAATCCGTTTCTTTTCCTCGGAACCATTCGCGAATCCTATTGCACGAACTTTTATTTGATCCGTTCATTGACAGACCTGGGGAAAAAAGTTAATATTTTAAGCCGTTGGGTCGTTAATAAGTAAGTAGCACTAGACAGAACTATTTTTAACCAAATAAAAAGTCAATCAGCGACTAAACATAGGAGAATCGGTATGAAATCAAAATGGCTTTGCATCATAATGGCGCTTTTGATGACCCTCACAGCTGCAGCACCGGGCGCATACGCCTTCGGAATGAAGGAAGCCACGGCTTCGTTTCTGGTTCCGACAACAGGTCAGGCCATGAACGGTCAAATCGGCAACACGAAAACGAAAATTATGGGTGGTGTGGAAGTGGCTGCGATTACGACGGTTGCTATTTTGGGCGGGCTTGTAGGCGGAGGTGTTATCTGGGCAGGTTTGGGGCCGCTGATTGCCAACCATGCCTGGAGTTCCATCGATGCTTATCGGAGTGCCCAGTATAAGAGAGATCCCATGTATCAACAGCAGATGTTGGATGCCCAAAGGACACTCGATCTGTCCCGCCAGCGGCGTTTTGAAAGGGAGCAGATGGGTCGGTCCTCGATTCGGGATCGAATCATGCTCGCGGGGGAAGAGGCGGGAAGCTGATTCTTTATTCTTCGATTCAAGCCATCAGACAGGGATGCGGTTTGTGGAGTTACCCGCATCCCTGTTTTTTGAAATCCAAAATTTTGGAAAACTTGGCCTAAATTTTCTTTACTTGGGTCAGCTAATTTGTATAATACTCCCTGCCTTGTGTGATTCCGAAAACACAGATCTTTGGTTCTTTCACCTGTAAAAATTTTGACAGGCGCCCTAAAATTTTTCAGTAAGGGCCTAAGGAAGGAAGAGAGCATCCCGACGGTAATTCAAGGCCGTTGGGATGACTCCACGGTGCCGCCGCTGTCGGCAAGCACGAAAGCGAAACGTGCCACTGTCAGAGAATCTCAAATCCGGAATTGAAAATCTAAAATGATAATTTCGAGTGAAACCCGCCTCAAATTTTAGATTAAAATTCTCAGATTTTAGATCCCTCGGTGGGAAGGCTCGCAAGTAGGAATGAGAAGGACGCTTGCCTAGTCAGAAGACTTGCCTGTCGCAAAAACCATGTCTCCGAGCAGAGACGCTAGGAATCGGGTTTCTAAGAGCCCCTTTTTCTTGGTCCCTCTGCTTGGGATGAATGAGAAAGGGGTTTTTTATGTCTCCAGTTCCGATCTTCTGGGGCGCGCTATTCCAGAATGCGAACGAAAAAGTTTTCCGTAAGTCCGTCGGACGATCTTTCTGCACGTTTCAAATCTTCCACCTTTTCATCTTTATTACCGCGATAAGTCTCGTTCTTGTCCCAGAGCTTCCCGCGGTTTCGGAGGATCAAAAAAATTCTCTCGGAAATTCGAACGCACAAAAAGAAAACGGGTTATCTTCGTCGGATCAGCAAGAGGGGGCAGGCATTGCGGATGTATTTAAAAACCAAGAAGCCGAACCGCGTTGGATTTCGCCGAATGATGTCATGGTGACCGATTCGAGGCTTCCCGGTTTTCAGGTTCCCTTTGGCGATGTCCCGGCCAATGTCAGCTATATTCCGGTGAATGTCACAAAAAAAGAACGACCGGAAATTTACGAATCATACGCCCCCGACTTTCAGAAATCCGTCCGCGATATCGAGAGCGCGGTTTTTTACGACAGTGTGGGGAACGGGGTGGATACGACGTTTAGTCTGCGCGGATTCTCGGAAGGGAGCTCGGTGATTTTTCTGGTGGACGGTGTGCGCGTCAACGAAGTCGACGGCGATACCGTGACCTATCCCTTACTGGACATGACTGATGTCGAGTCGATTCAAATCGACCGGGGTTCCGCTTCGCCTATTTACGGAAGCGGCGCTTTCGGCGGCGTCGTGCATTTGAACACCCGGCAAGCCAGCGAAAAACCGATATCGCTTTTCGGGGGATTTGAACTCTCAAGCCATCGGGGAATCCGGTTTCATCAGGGGCTCAGCGGAACGATTCAGGACCGATGGACTCCTTTGGGCGGCAAGTTCACTTACTATTTTAACGGAGGCCGGAATGTGGGCGAGGGATTCCGCGACAATGGGGAATACCGGATCACTCCTTTCAATATTAAAACCGCTTATGAACTTCCGGATGAGGAAGGGAAAATCCATTTCGGGTTCAAACACGTTGACGATGCCATCTCCAATCCTGGGGCCATAACCTTTGATCAGTATCAGGCAGATCCTGAACAGACCCTCAAACCGCTCGACGGCCGGGATTACCGGATGAGCATCGTTCAGTTGGGCGCGGACAAGAATTTCTTCGACAACCATGTCGTTGCCTCCGTGCTGGCGGACTGGCGGGTGAATTTGGCTCATTTTTACACCACCTCGGTAACCTTTGCGGACGGGGCCTTTGATCCGGATACGGATCTGGTGACAACAAAATCCCGAGCCACGGATCTGATCTGGCAAGTGGCTTACCAAGATGATTGGGATTGGGCGCACCCTCTGACTACCGTCGGTATGGAATTCAGGGACATGTCCAACTACGGCGAAGAACAGGATGCCTTTCTAGGCAATGTGGTCGAAGACAGTCCGATCGAGACGAATCGAAATGCCCGTCCTCGCAGCACCACTCTTTTCTGGCGTGAGACGGTCAGATTGTTTGACCGGATCATCCCGCACGTCGGGATGAGCCATAGTTTCCACTGGTTGAATACGGAGGACGCAATCACACCAACCGACAGTCTCAGTCAAAGATACCGCGATTCCAGCCTCTCCACCGGGCTGACGGTCAGACCGCTCAGTTGGATGGATCTTTACGGAAACTATTCTCAGGGGTTCCGGGTTCCTACGATCGACGATCTGGCCCCTTTCTCCGGAACCGTTTCGACCAGCCTCCGGCCCGAACAAACAGACAGTTACGAAACAGGATTGCGTCTGCGTTTAAAAAATAAAGGGTTGTTAAAATTCAGTTATTTTCTCATCGATATGAAAGATGAAATCGCCTTTGACATTACCTCGATCGGGCCCACCGCACCGTTCGGACAGAATATCAATATTGCCAAAAGCAGAAGGACTGGCGTCGAAACGCGTTTGGATATTCAACCGCTCGAGGAATTAGATTTCCACGGCTCATATACCTTGACTAAAGCTTATGTGCGCGAGACGGATCCGACCGAGAATCTTGTGGACGAACGTCCTTTGGGACTGATTCCCGCTCATCGTTTTACGATGGGCGCGACCGTAAAACCGCTGGCCCGACTTGCCGAACCGTTTAACGGATTGCGTATTTCTTTTCTCGGGACCTATACGGGTCGGCAGCATCCCGTTAGTTATGAATCGACGACCCAGGCCATGCTTGATGCGACAGGCGGGGCCGGACATCTGATCAAAGGGTATTCTGTCTGGGACTTTGTCCTTTCCTATATCTGGCGCCAAAAGGAGATTTACTTTAAAATTACCAATGTATTCGATGAAAAATATTATTCGTGGGCCGTGGATGCGACGGTCTTTCCAGCAGGATGGGGCGGATCCACCGTGCTCCCCGCAGGGACGTATACCTTCGTCAATCCGGGCGCACCGCGCGAGTACCGCTTCGGTGTCCGCTACGAAATTTAATCGTCGCGCCGCGGGAGGAGATGATTGACCATCGGCCGGGCGGATAAAATGGAGAGAAAGCTCAGATTGAAAATGCTACCGGTCCGACACCTTCATTCTCAGCTTCAAGCCGCGGCGAATATTTGGCGCGAAATCGAACACCAACCTCATCCGGCGGACCGTTGGCTTGGCAATTATTTTCATCGGTGGCGAAAAAAATTTGGATCGCGCGACCGGAGATTTTTATCCGAAACCATCTACGCGCTTTTCCGCCATAAAACTTATCTTGAAACATGGGCTCAAAGCTTGGGGCCGCCTGAAGATCCCCGGGTCTTAGTCCTGCTGGCAGCGGTTTTGGAAAACCTTGTCTCGCGAAAGGATTTTGAAGATGAACTTTCCGAACGGCAGTCCCGGGTTAAGAATGGGGCCTCACTCTATCAGGCCCTCAAAGAGGGCGTTCTGCCTTCCTCCGTTCATCCCCGCTCCCTTGAAGAGAAGATGTCTTTGGAATTTTCTTTTCCGTTATGGTTGGTTAAGCGATGGACAAATCGTTACGGCCTTCAGGAAGCCACAGGCTTGATTCGATCTCTCCAGGAAAGGCCGCCGCTGGTGATCCGGACGAATCCTCTGAGGATTCAACGCGAAGATCTGATCCGGAAGTTTCGGAGGAAGAATTTTAAAGTGACGGCGACTTCCAAATCCCCCTTTGGGATTGTCTTTAAAGACCGCGTGAATCTTTTTGACTCCAAAGAATTCCGGGAGGGCCTTTTTGAGATCCAGGATGAGGGGAGTCAACTGGTTTGTCAGCGCATCGATCCCCAGCCCGGTGAGGTCATTTGGGATGTCTGTGCCGGGGGCGGAGGGAAAAGCCTCCTCATGGCGGCCCTGATGAAAAATAAGGGACGGATCATCGCCACAGATATCCGGCCGCAGAAACTCGGGGAACTGAG
>JAMWDC010000026.1:12013-12472 GCA_023819025.1 Candidatus Omnitrophota bacterium
CGGGATTTCAAACATTTTCCCCGCCGAGCTGGAACGGATCGGTGATATTTCGGAGGTCCGCCGGTGCGGGATCGATAAGATCGTGATCGATGCCCCGTGTTCGGGAACGGGAACTTTACGGCGGAACCCCGACGCCAAGTGGAAATTGTCCGAGGATTTGTTCCGCGACTTTCAACGGGATCAGATGGCCATCCTCGAGAAATCGTTGCCGTTTCTTAAAGCCCGGGGGAGACTTTTCTACATTACCTGTTCGATCGAACCCTGTGAAAACGAAGAAGTCCTGACACGGATCTTTACAGATCATCCTGAGTTGCATATGATAAAGGATCCCGAATCCGAAGACGGCTATTTCAGGCTGTGGCCGCATACGGACGGGACGGATGGATTTTTTATGGGGAGTGCCGTTAATAATAAGTGATAAAATTCGTTACCCTGAAAGGCAATAGGGTCTTTTAAAAA
>JAMWDC010000027.1 GCA_023819025.1 Candidatus Omnitrophota bacterium
AATCTATGAAATTCTTTTACGTGAAGGAAACCTGGTAGAACAGGTCGGAGCGAGATTGTTTTAGAAAAGTATCGACTTAAATCGTCGGGGAATGCTTGGTACGAAGCGTGGATTCATAAGGACCCTGGCTGGTTTCTGCCACAGGAGAGGGGGTCTCCGGGCTGGAGCCGCCAGGGGTTTTTTGTTCTTACCGGTTTCCCCCCTTCCTTTGTCACTTGCGGTATGGGTTCATTTCTGCCTTTGGATTCCAGATTTCTCAAAAATCAGCGCTTATAATTTTCGGGTGGAAAGATTAAAATACGGATTCCGGCAATGATGTTACCTCCCTCGAGGGAGGTAGGGCC
The DNA here is from genome assembly GCA_023819025.1 of Candidatus Omnitrophota bacterium. Classification (GTDB taxonomy): domain Bacteria; phylum Omnitrophota; class Omnitrophia; order Omnitrophales; family Aquincolibacteriaceae; genus JAMWDC01. Next base: position 345 of record JAMWDC010000027.1, read on the forward strand.
GTCAAGGAATTGGAGGAATCGGTGATGGGAGGCATTCAACGCATCGAACCTTCGGTATTTAAAATACCTACGGATAAACTGCGCGCCGGCTATTATACGGACCGCTATTTCCTTCGGACACGTGACGTTCTCCGGTTTGTGAATTACCACCATCAAGTAGGGTATCAATTTTTTCCAAGGGAGGATGCGGTGATTTGCGGATTGGACGAGGCCATTGCCATTTTGAAGACCTGTTCCGGTGAATACCGGGATCCCCGGCTTGCTCAAAAGTGGTATCGGCAACTCCGCGAAGTTCAGTGGAATCTTCAACGTGCGGGTTACCGCCAGCTCAAAACTAAAATTATGAAGTGGGAAAAGCAAAGGGCTCAGATTCGTGAACGGCTGAATCTTTTATGGCGGAACGGTTGGGAAAAGTTGAAGGTCTATGCACTTGCAGACGGCACGAGGGTGAAGCGTCATGAAGCAGTACTTGCCATCGTGGGAAATCCAAGATATTTTGCCCATCTCGAAACGCCGATCCTTGGCGTGATTGCACGTCCTACAGCGACCGCAACCGCAGTTTCTGAAGTGGTCGAAGCCGCGCAGGGCAAACAAGTCCTTTTTTTCTCAGCGCGCTTCGATCATTACTGGGTTCAAACCGCAGATGGTTATGCCGCCTTGAAGGCCGGTGCGTTTGGCGTTTCGACAGAAGCGAATGCCGATTACTGGGGTGTTGAGAGCATGGGGACGATCCCTCATTTTTTGATCGGCTGTTTTGGCGGCGACACGGTCCAGTCCTTCCTGAACTTTGACAAGTATATGCCGGCAGATATGAACCGGATTGCCTTAGTGGATTGGGATAACGATTGTATCGGCACCACCGCAAAAATAATTGCCCGAATGATTGAAGAAAAAATAAATAAAACACCCATCACAGAAGAGATTTTCCTCCGGTACGCACCTCAGATGATCGGTTCAGGAAAAGGGAAATTATGGGGAGTGCGTTTTGATACAGCGGGCGGTCTCCGGGATCGTTCTGTGACCTCACACGGGAAATCTTCTTATGGTGTATGCCCCGAACTCGTAAAAAAGGCACGACGGGAATTCGACCGCTGGGGATGCAGGAATCTGACGATTGTTGTTTCAGGAGGGTTCGACGCCGTAAAGATCCGGCGTTTTGAACGCACCAAAGTTCCTGTGGATGCTTATGGCGTGGGTTCAAGTCTTTTGCGGCGTAAGATTGACATTACTGCAGATATTGTTGAGTATGAAGGCCGGAACTGTGCGAAAGTAGGACGGCAAAAAGTAGATTGGAGCCGCCTGTCGCGCGTTCGGTAAGGCTGTCGGATTCTGGGCCAATTTCTGTTTCAAGGATTAAGCTCAATTGATGGCAAAACCATTTGAGTGTCTCATCATTGTAGATCTGCAAAATGATTTTTGTCCCGGGGGTGCCTTAGCAGTTCCCGAAGGCGATCGGATCGTCGACCCGATCAACCGGATCATTCAGAATTTCCCCTTTGTTGTAACGACGCAGGACTGGCATCCGCCGGATCACATTTCTTTTCAAGGTCACGGCGGTGTTTGGCCGCCCCATTGCATTCAGAATACTTGGGGGGCTCAATTGCATCCTAAGCTTTGCCAGGACGGGATTCATCTAAGAATACTCAAAGGCCAGCATCCGGACCGAGATGCCTATTCTGGATTTGAGGAAACCCCGCTTGCCGAGGAGTTAAAGAAACACGCGGTCAAGAAAGTTTTCATCGTAGGTTTGGCCACGGATTATTGTGTGAAGCACACGGCTTTGGACGCTCTGAGATACGGTTTTCAGACGGTTGTTTTTACGGATCTTGTCAGGTCGGTGGACGTCAAATCCGGCGACGGTGAGCGTGCCTTAAAAGAAATCCAGGGGGCCGGTGGGATATTGATGCGTGCACCTGATAGGCTCGTATTTTAATGTTATACTTAAGACAGTACAGTCAATGGGGGTAAGGATGACGGCGAAGAGATATTTATTCATTTGCAGTTTGGCACTTTTATTCTTCATCCCCAAAACCTACGCCCAAGGATCCCCGGATGTTTATAAATCACAGGCCGATGCAGAAGTCCAGGCCGCTATCCAGTTGCAGGAAGAAGCCGGGCAACTCTTGAAGGTTGGCATCACCACTGAAAGAATGCGGCTCGCCATGAATTTGTATCTTCGGGCAGGTCAAATGTTTGAAAAGGCAGCCAATGTGTACAAATCGCTCGGACCGGATTATGCGTCGCCCGATGATGTCAAGAATTCTTTGGCGGCAATGGATCATTGCATCAAAATGATCGGAGAGATCAAAAAGCGTTTGTGATCAAGGGGACGGGGAATTTTCCGTGGCCTTCCTTGCGGTTTCCCGGATTGCCTTTAAGATGATGTTCGAGGGGATGGCATACGCTTCTTTTGCATTCACCGCAGATTTGGCCGACATGATCCCCAAAAGTTTACCTTCCGGATCGACCAAAGGACTTCCGCTGTCTCCTTGATACATGTCAAAGTTAATTCGGATCAACTGGACCGGATGTTCTCCGTAGTTTTCCTGAATTTTTTTGACCCCGATTCCGCGGATGCGTCCTTCGCTGATCGTATTTTTCAGAAGGATCGAACCTCCGATGGAGTAAACGCGATCATCGAGTCGGACGGAATCGGAATCGGATAATTCGAAAGACACCAAGGGATAAGGCGGTACAATGCGGATGACAGCCAAATCATATTCGGGTGAAACAGTGATGAGTTCGGCTGCGCAGTTTGTGCCGTCGAAAAGGGCGACGGTGATCCGGCTCGCTTGCCGGACAAGATGGGCGTTCGTGATAATTAACCCTTGTTTATCAAGAATGACACCGGCCCCCGTTTGGGCGTAGAGCATCGGTATCAAATGACGTCTGACGATTACTGATCCCGATTCCTTGTGGATAAAAGCCTGGGGCGGGTCTCCAAAGACCCCGCCGAATTCTGATTTGATGTTGACCACGGCCTTACTTTTTTCAAGCAAGGTACTGATAATTGAAGTTTGTCCCCGGCCCGTATTTGGAGAACTGGTGATAGCCAAGGCAATCACCGTCACTATCATGATGAGATACCGATAGCCCCCTCGCCGTCTGTAAGCGTTCATCTTTTTTCTCTCCGTAGGCATCTGCCTCTGAAATATGATAGCATGTGGGGGACAAAAGAGAGGAACGGAACCGAATCGGGTGGAGTGTTCAAAGGGAAACTAATCGTGTTTCTTGAGTTTTATCCGAGATAGGTCGAAATAGAATTTATGCGGATTCTTGTGGCTTCAACCAACCCTTCTCTTGTGGATTTGATTCGCCGATCCCTGGAACGTTTCCATTTCGAATGGGAGTCGGTGGATAATGGATTCGATGCGTTTCAAAGACTCGTCAGTACCCGCTACGACCTGATGCTTTTAGAGTTTGATCTGCCCCGGATGATGGCCTTGGAGGTTTTGAGGCGGCTTCATTCCCTAGAACATTTTGCGGTTCCTCCTGCTATCATTTTGACACTTTCGGAGCAGGAACGCGAACAAATCGAGTCGGAACACCTGTCTCGGGTGGAAGTCGTCGCAAGACCCGTGGCCATCCGGGAATTTGTGACCAAGGTTCAACAAATCCTCAATCAAAGGATCCGATTGGCATGCCTGGGTGGCGGAACGGGACTTTTTACTCTCTTGTCGGGACTCAAGACCATTTCCGGGACGAGTTTAACTTCTATTGTCAGCGCAAGCGATGACGGAGGTTCAACAGGAAAATTGCGGGATATGTTTGGGATATTGCCCCCCGGAGACATCCGACGGAGTTTAGTGGCCTTATCGACAGCACCCGATCTACTGAATGAACTGATGCAGTTTCGTTTTACACGCGGAGAAGAACTCAAAGGCCATAATGTCGGCAATCTGCTCTTGACCGCACTTGCCGAAATGCGCGGGTCGATGACCCATGCCGTCAAGTCTCTCAGCGAAATTCTGAATATTCAGGGTGAAGTCGTTCCCGTGACGGAATCAATTAATACCTTAAAAGCCGAACTTGAAAATGGCGTGGTGATCGAAGGAGAACATCGCATCGACCTTTTTGAAGGCTGTGATCCGAACCTTCGCATCAAACGGCTATGGCAGGAACCCGCCACTTCGGCGAATCCAGACGCCATCCAGGCGCTTTACAATGCACGCTTTATCATTTTGGGGCCAGGGGATCTATATACGAGCGTGATTTCGAATCTTATCGTCGGCGGTATCGCCGAAGCCGTGACGTCCAGCCGAGCCAAAAAAATCTATGTATGCAATGTGATGACCAAACCCGGAGAGACGACCGGCTTCGAAGTCAGTGATCATGTCCGGGAGATTGTTCGGTATCTCAAAAAGGACTGTCTGGATTATATCATATGTTCCTCGACCAGTTTCTCAACGGCCTCGCTCGAACTTTATGCGCAGAAAGGGCAGGTTCCAGTCATTGAAAAATCCGAAAACGTACTCGGCAAGCTGACAAAGGCAGAAATCATCTGGGCCGATGTTGCCTCGGACAGTATTCTTGTCCGTCATGACAGCCTGAAGTTGGCAGGTGAGCTTAAAAAAATTTTTGAACATGAAACGGCGATTTCATAAAGATCGGTGCCATGTCCGAAATAAATTCGCGAAATGCTTGAAGGAAGCTCCTTCTGCACTGAAAGCCACATGATTTTTTGTTCATATTTTCTCAAAAAACTTTTGCTTTCTTCAAAGTGTTTTAAAAACAGATCTCCGATTTTAACCGCACCCCGATTTTTTTCCTTATCCCGTTTGCGTTTCAGGGCCGTTTAAATTAATGCTTGCTTTTGGAGCATAAATTTGTATGATAAAGCCATGGCAGGGTTCGAGGGTGAAGGTGTGCGGTTGGAAGTAGTGATGTAATTATATTTATATTTTTATTTGGTTTTATTGCAATTTTTAATCAACCTACCGCCGATAATCCTTTCCCTCTTTTTCTTCAACCCCTAATAACCGTGAATGATCGCCATGGAAAGCATGGAGCATTTTTCATCGGTTCGTGACCGCATTCGTATCCGCATCGAAAAGCGGATCGAATCCCTACAAAATGGATACCGCCAGAACATTGGGCTCGTCGGCCTGCCCGGAATCGGCAAAACGCATTTTCTCTGTTCGATGTTTAAGACCCTCACCGGACGATCCCACCTTGTTCCTTTTTTTCTTCAGGCAGAAAAATTAAGCTTTGATTGTTTCCTGGAATCATGGATCGGGGCACTCTTGTCCGGACTTTTCCTGAGTCAGAACATCACGGTTCCAAAAAATTTTTCTTCACTACTTCAAGCGGCCGAGTTCATCGTACCGAAAACAACGGAAAAAATCCGAAACCTAAAAAAATTGGTGCGGCAAGAAAGAAATGTCGCGGCTGTCAAAGAGCTTTTTTCGCTTGCGCGAATCTTGGCGGAGGAAACGAAAAAAAATGTCATTTTGATGATCGACGAATTTCAGGCGTTGGGGAAATTACCGATTCCTGATCCGTTTGCACTTTTGGGCAAAGAAATGATGGTCGATACGCACACATTGTACTTCGTGACAAGTTCCCAACCGCAAAGGGCAAAAGAAATATTTCATGATAAACTTTCTCTTCTCTTTGGAAATTTCGAAGTGATCGATATGGTGCCTTTCAGTTTTTCTGAAACTGTCGAGGTCTTGACGTCCAGACTTCCGGGGTTTTTATTTTCACCGCTGCAAAAAAAGTTTATGATCCGCATGACGGACGGACATCCGGCCTACCTAGATCTTTTAATCGATCAACTGAGTTCGCCGACACCTCCAGAAGAATCTTGGGAGGTACCCACCGATTACCTCCTCGCGGCATTCATCCGCGAATTGTCCAGTCGGAAAGGGCGCATTGCCCTGATGTTCGAGAAACGGCTGGAGGCGTGTTCCCGTTTTGCCAAAGACGGTTCGCCTTATATCCAGGCCCTTTTAGCGATCAGTCACGGTCGGCACAAGGTTCTGGCCATCGCGACGTTCCTTGAAAGGAAAATTACCGAAACCAAGAATATTCTTCAGCGTCTGGTTCAAGAGGATATGGTTGCCAAGCGCGGATCCTTCTATGTCCTTGAAGATCCCTTGTTTCGCTTTTGGCTGAAGCATGCATACGAAGTCAGGAATCATTGTTATACCCCCGATCAAGAGGCGATTTGCACGGGGCTGAAGCGTTCCCTCCGCGAGGAATTCGAACAGATCGAAAGGCAGGAACGGATGGATATCACGGCCCGGGTAGAAGGCCTTCTGAAGGAGTTCCGTAATGATGTCGTAGAAGTCGATGAAAAAAAGTTTCAATGCCCTTACTTTTCCGAGATCGTTTTTCGTCCGACCAATGGTCGAATTTTCCCTCTATTGGCCCGAAGCGGCAAGACCCGGTGGTTTTGCCAAATTGCTCCCGCCCCCGTGGTCGAAGAAGATGTGACGGCTTTTCTCGAGGAATTGCAGCGGCTCAGGAAGAAGGTTCAGCGCAAGATCATGATTACGCTCAAAGGCATTGACCAAAACGCCAAACTCATGGCCCAGGAAGCCAAGATCCAATTATGGAATCTCAGGAATTTTAATGCCCTATTGGATCTCTATGATTTGCCGAAAATCATTACGACTGACGAATCTCAAGAAAGGGGACACGATGCAACGGATCTGGGCGCCCTGGCGCAAAGCATACATCAGACCTGAGGGTCGGAAAACGAAGGGCTGTCTTTTTTGCGGTCTTTGGACAAAAAACCGTGATTCCCAAAACTATATCCTCAAGCGCACCGCCTCCAGTTTTGCCGTCCTGAACCTTTATCCTTATAACACCGGGCATACCCTGATCGTTACGAAACGCCACGTCGACTCCATTCGCTTGCTCACAGCCGAAGAAATTTTAGATTGGATCTATCTTTACGAAGAGATCCGTTTGGCCATTCAAAAAACCATGAAACCTCACGGTTTTAATGTCGGCATCAATCTGGGAAAGGTGAGTGGGTCAGGGATTCCCGACCACCTCCATCTACATGTGGTCCCGCGGTGGATCGGCGATAGCAATTTTATGCCCCTGATAGGGGGAACCAAAGTAATCAGCGAGTCTTTGTGCTCTGTTTATCGAGCCATTACGGGTTATTTCAGGAAGAAACCCCGGATCAGAAGGGGCGCGACATGATTCCGGCGACCTCTCAAAGGAAAGTAAAATCATCTCAGGTACCTGCGGGCGAAAAATTTTCGCGGCAAATGTACGAAGACCTGGAAGATACACTTTTGGCGCCGTACGCGATGCGAAGTTCCCAATCTTACGGTCGAACCCATCCCGAGAAGGAACATGAATTGCGGACTGCTTTTCAGCGGGATCGCGATCGTATCGTTCACTGCACTGCCTTCAGACGCTTGGAGTACAAGACCCAGGTTTTTGTGAATCATGAGGGGGATCATTATCGGACTCGCCTGACCCATACGCTTGAGACGTGTCAAATTGCTCGGACGATTGCCCGGGCCCTTCGGTTAAACGAGGATTTGGTAGAAGCCGTCAGTTTGGCCCATGATTTAGGCCACGGCCCTTTCGGTCATGCGGGTGAGGATGTCCTTGCCCAGCTGATGAAAGGGCACGGGGGGTTTGAGCATAACACCCAGGCTTTGCGAATTGTCGAAAAGTTGGAAGAAAGCTATCCCGGATTTCCTGGCTTGAATCTCACGTATGAAACCCGCGAAGGGTTGAAGAAACATGTCGATCCTTCCGGTGGCACCTATGGTCGGCGTTACCGGACACTTGAGGCGGACTTGGTCGACTTTGCAGATGAGATTGCCTACACGAGTCATGATCTGGATGACGGACTGCGCGGGGATCTGATTACCGAAGACGAGGTCGAGAAAATCTACCTGTGGCATCATGCCAGTTCCTATATACGGAGAAAATATGCGTCTATCCAGCCGGTTCAAAAACGGCGCCTTATTATTCGATTAATCATCAATCGGTTGGTGATGGATTTAATCCATCACAGTCGTTATCAGGTCGAGAGATTGAGGATCCAAAGTGTGCACGATCTGAGAAAAATCCATAAACCCATACTTGGATTTTCTAAAGAGATCGATCGACACCACCGGGAACTCAAGGATTTTCTTGTTCAAAATGTCTATCAACATTACCGTGTGGTTCGTATGACGGACAAAGGCCAGCGGTTCCTGAAATCGTTATTTGAAGTTTATCTGAAGAAGCCACAAGTCTTGCCCCCCGATGTTCAAAAACGAGCCCGTCAGGATGGAATCCATCGAGCGGTTTGCGATTATTTAGCAGGAATGACGGATCGTTTTGCGCTGGACGAATTTCAGCGATTTTTCGAACCTTACGAACGGGTTTAATCGGAGGGGTAGCTTGGATTAAAGTGGATGAGGTGCGCGATTGAACATAAAACGTGAAGTCACGGTTATCGAGAGGTTTATGCTGCCGAATCCGCAATGGCAAGAGGGCTACCGCTCTTTTAGCCGGCTCTTGGGGCATCCTCTGGGTTGGATTTATTTGGAAGAGGAGAACGGCGGACGTCTCATCCGATTGGACCGAAGAGGCAACTGCTCTTTCTATGCAGGTTCCCAGTCGAATCGGCTGAGTTGTGACAATTTTCTGGCCAAATACAGGCAGCAATTGCTCGAAAGTGAAGAGGCCTCACAGAAATTACCGATCCTTTGCAAATGTCAATTCGGAAAATATATGGGCATCTTCGGCCTGAAACACTTGGGGAAGATTAAGGGATTCCTGATGCTTTGTGCCCTCAGAGGCCCGGAATCGCAAATGAGGTCCTACTTTGAACCCTTTGATTACTTTTTGGCCAGCCATATGGAATTGGCTTATAAGACATTTGAATTGAATAATTTTTATGAAACCGTCCATCCCCGCGCCTTAGCCCTTTCAACGATGCATTCGGTTCATCGCGTTATCAGTTCCTCGCTTCGATTGAGTGAACTTCTTCCCCGCATAGGACGACTGAGTGCTCAGGTATTGAAGGCCCAGGGCTGCGCCATCATGCTTGTGGATCATGATCGCAATTATTTGCTTCCTTCTTTTTCCTTCGGAACAAGCTCTCGTTATAAACACACCAACCGCGTCCGGATCGGACGGGGACTGGAGGGTCGGATTGCCGACACGGGCGAATTCCACCTGGACCGCCATTCGATCGCCGTTCCTTTTATTGAAGATCAGATTGTCGGTGTGATTACGCTATGGGACAAGATCGACGATCAGCCGTTTACCAAAATTGACTTGGAAATTCTTAAATCACTTTCGGAACAGGCCGTGGTGGCCATTAAAAATGCGCAGCTTTTCGAGGAAACGGAACAATTGACGATTGGAAGCATTAAGACCATCAATGAGCTTTTGGAGCTTAATTTTGGTGGGGATTCCATCCGACACCTGCCTGTTTTCGGCGAAATCGTCATCGAGGTCGGAAAGGAACTCGCACTTTCCGGAAGCGAAATCACCCATCTCCACCGTGCGATTATGCTTTTGAGAACTGGCCAGCTGGCTTTCCCGGAGGCCATTTGGCGCAAAAAAGGAAAGTTGACCAAGAAGGAATATGAGATGATCAAACGGATTCCTATGGAGGGGGCGAACATCCTTCGTTCCATTGCATCCTTGAAGCCCGTGATCCCGATCATCTTGCACCAGCGGGAACGGTATAACGGGACGGGTTATCCTCAAGGCCTTCGCGGCGATGAAATTCCCATTGGTGCGCGGATCGTTTCGGTGGTGGATTCCTTCTTTGCCATGATCTCCAAAAGGACATACCGGGAACAAATGTCGATCCCCGAAGCCCTCGTGGAGATCGAGGCCAATAAAGGTACTCAGTTCGATCCTCACGTGGTTGATTGTTTTATGAAAGTCATCAAGCGCAAAGAAATTCAGGATAAACTTAAGACGAGTTTTTGACCTTGATCGGGCTGTCGATGAACACAGAATTGGACACGGTGGTCTCAGACGTTAAAGATAAGAGGTCCGTCGAATGGGTCCCGGAAACGACAAGATATGGTATCCGGATTGAAAGGCCTGTCGATCCTGCTGCCGGCGGTTTCAAGAGATTTTCGAGAAAAACGCCGCGAATCGGTGTTTTATTTCAATGGGTTCTTATTTTGTCGTTTGTTTTTGCGTTCGCGAGTCTTTACGTGGTGTATCGGTTCTCGGCGGGACTCTCCTCGTAAGCAAAGTCCGCCCATGAGGTTCTTGTTTGAATAGGGTCTCCTTGAGCGGAGAGTTTTTCGCGTCGGTACGGTCGATCGGAGTTGACACAGGAGATGGGAGATATGTTGTGTTTAAGTCAGGGGATGGGATGAAACTTTTTTTTGTCATTCTCGTGGCAGTTGTCTTGGCAGGTTGTAACGGCAGTCAGGATATCGCGCGGCTGACGGCACATCAAGCTGCGACTATTCGAAGCCTGAATCAGGAAGTTACCCGGCTCAATCAGGAAATGGATGAACTCATACATTCCCGTGAAGATTTGGCGAAGGCGAAAGCGGAACTTGAGATGAAGTTGCGTCGTGAGCTTGCCGCCGGAGATATGTCCGTTTCCATGAAAAACCGGGGTTTAGTGGTGACCCTTCTGGATCGAATTCTTTTTGATTCCGGCAAGGCGGAACTCAAACCGTCTGCGCAAATTGTTTTGGATAAACTGGCTGGGACTCTCGCTTCAAAGGCTGAGGAGAATATGATTTATGTGGAAGGGCATACAGATAACCAGCCGATCCTGTATTCGGGTTGGAGGTCCAATTGGGAGCTCTCGACGGCACGCGCAACGGAAGTAATTCATTACTTTATCGAGGCGAGGGGATTGAATCCCCGGCAGTTTGCGGCAACAGGATATGGTGAGTACCATCCGGTTTCAAGCAACGAGAGTGCCCAGGGGCGTGTGGCCAACCGTCGCGTCGAGATTGTGATTTCACCGAGAAAATTTGATGATTTATCATAACCGGCGGCATAGGCGGCTGGGCTTACCGAATTTGGAAAAAGAGGCAAGGACTCGGCCAAGCCCGCTGACGAAGGAAACGAGGGGCTGTTCATTACGGGAAAAATTTCAATCGATCCTTCGGCACTGAAAAGACCATTAGGAATCCTGCTTTCTCTTTTCATGGTAGCGATTCCGGTCCAAATGGTTCTGGATTATTGGATCTATTACGAATTCCAACGGCGTTTGGAAATCCAAATCCGAGGGATGTTTTTACCGGCTGTCCTCCTGCCTTCCTTTCAGATCCGGAACGTTCGTTTACAGTGGCGGGAGAAGGCGGAGGTGTTCTCAGGCGATGTGCGGGTGAGTTATGAACCGCTGTTTTTTTTAAATAGGAAATCGTTACGAGTGCGCGTCTTCGGGCAAAGTCTCGGGGCGAGAGTTCTTGGAAAGTGGGCCGAGGAGGCGGGGCGCGAGCCTTTTATCATTTCGAACTTTTATGTAGATTTTATTTTGGGATCTCATGGGATCCGGCAAATCAATGCCTTAGATGTCTCTTCACCTAAGTTTCAGTTTCACATTCGGGAGTCCGAAAACATAAGAGGGGATCCATCTCAGCACCGGGAGATTCAAACGTGAAACTCGAGGTCTTATTCCAGGGGATTGCGATTCAGGAGAAAATCAACTGGGAATCGCACCGTTATATTAAGAAGATCACCTCGGATTCCCGCTCTGTCGAATCGGGTGACTTGTTTATCGCCTGTCGCGGATCAAGAATGGATGGACACGATTTCCTGGGGCAGGCTATTCATGCCGGTGCTTCTGTCATTGTCTGTGAAACATTTCCGGAATTCCCCATCCCGCATCATGTGATTGCGGTTCGTGTTAAGGATTGTCATGCGTGTTTCGCCGAAATCCTGAACCGATTCTATCAATATCCGCATGAGAAGGTTAAATTGATCGGTGTCACCGGGACTAACGGGAAGACGACGATTGCCTATCTTTTGCACCGCTTGCTTCGAGAAAAGACTTCCGCCGCCTATCTCGGGACGTTGTGGTATGAGTTGCCGGCACATAAAATCCAGTCTCCGAATACGACGCCCGGTCCTGAGACCCTGATTC
>JAMWDC010000028.1 GCA_023819025.1 Candidatus Omnitrophota bacterium
GCACGGACGCCGTGGTCATAGATCGCGGCAATGTCCTGAACCACTTGCTCGATTGATAAACGCGCAATTCCAGGAATCATTTCTCCCGCGTCTTTTTCTTTTTTGCGGCCTTCCGAAATAAAATAAGGCTGGATCAAGTTCACTGCGGTCAATCTTGTCTCTCTTAGCAGGTTTCTGATTGCCGCGGTTCGGCGTAATCGTTTTAGCCTTGTTTCAGGATACATAGGAAATGGGCGTCCCTTCCTTTCCCAATTGTTTCAATCTTGCCAAGGTCACTGGCCCCAAGGCTTTGAACTTAAGGCGCTCGGGCAGTTTTTCGTGTTGTGCAAAGAAATTTTCCACCGTCGAAGGACTCGTAAAAATGACTTCATCGATTTGTTCAAGGCTGCCGTCTTGAGGTACATTTTTTAAATTTTGATAAACAGTAAGCGGATGAACCAAGGCCCCCAGCTTTTCCAGGCGCTCTACAAGAAAGGCGCTTGCCAGGTTAGACCGCGGGAATAAAATGTGCTTCCCTGCCACGTTTTCATTCTGCAAACTAGCGAGAAGTCCCGAGGAGGATTCCTCCTCGGGAATGAGTCCTGCCCGCAAACCATAATGCCTCATCCATTTTGCGGTTGTTTTTCCGATCGCAAGGAAAAATTTGGCTCTCAGAGTCTGCCAATCTCCCCCTGTGTGGCGGAATCTTTTCAGGAAATGAAAAACCGCAAATTTCGAAGTGAATAAAATCCAGTCGTATCGGCCGATGTTCTGAATAGCATCATCCAGTTCGCGGAAATCGGCAATAGGTTTTATTTGAATCATGGGACAGTGAATCAATTCGCCCAAATTTCGGAAGCGTTTGCTGCTTGTACCCGTCATCAAAATTTTCTTCGGCATCAACTGCCGCCTCAAGTTGACGACAGGACCTGCAATGAATACCGCGGGAGGTTGAATCTCCTCAGCCCGTGCACGTGTTACGATATTCTCTAATGTTCCAACAATGACTTTCTCTTGTACGGTAGTGCCGTTTTCAATCACAGCACACGGCAGGTCAGGCGGTCTCTTTTGGCGGCGAAGACCGTTTACAATTTTTCCCAGATTGGAAACGCACATGAGATAAACAAGTGTATCTGCATTCGGAAACTGGATTTGGAATTCACCTTCTTTCCCATGGCCCGCTACGACCGCAAAGGAAGAAGCAAGTCCTCGGTACGTCAAGGGGATTCCTGCGCAGGCCGGAACAGCCACGGCCGATGAGATACCGGGAATGACTTCAAAGGAAATCTCACGCTCCCTTAAGAAAATCGCTTCTTCAGATCCCCGACCTAGAATATACGGATCGCCGCCTTTAAGTCGTACAACGTTTCGCCGGCTTAAGGCCTTGATCCATAAAAGAAGATTAATGGCATCCTGTGAAAATACGTGATGGCCGGGCTTCTTCCCGACATTGATGAGTTCGGCTTGGGATTTAGCCTCGTGCAACAATTCACGGGGAATGAGTTCATCATAGAGAATCACGTCGGCATTTCGGAGAGCCGAAAGACCCTTTACGGTCATAAGCCCGGGATCCCCAGGTCCTGCACCGACGAGGATGACATTCCCTTTTGGAGGATAGGCAGAGATCGGTAAATTTTGTTCATGAAATCGGGAAAATATTTTTTTAAGTTCCAGATTGTCTTCTCGGATAGTTACAGCCAAGCACCCCTGTAAAGGATGGGGTTTGAAAGTTTCAAAATCGAGAATGTCGCTGATCCAAGTTTCAAGTCCCAAACGCCTTAGCCCGGCCCCTGCCATGACGATGGCATCCAGATCATTCTTTTCAAGCTGGGCTAATCGATCCTCAATGTTGCCTCTCAAATCGAAGATCCGGAAATCAGTCCGATACGTTTTCAGTTGGTCTTTTCTCGAACGGCTGCTCGTTCCGATTTTGGCACCCAGCGGAAGCTCTACCAATTTGCGCTTATTTCTTGATACCAACACATCAAAGGGGTCAAGAGACTCGGTTACGGCCACAATCCCAATGCCTTGCGGCAGTCGGTCGGGAAGATCTTTTGCGCTATGGACAGCAAAATCGATTTGTCCCTTTAAAAGGGCCTCGTCAATTTCGCGTGTAAAAAAATCCGTTCCCTCAACTTCCGAAAGAGGTGTTTTTTTATCCCGATCGCATGGGGTGTCAATCCTCACGATTTCCAAACGCACGCCGGGACAGATCCATTTAAGGTAGGCCTCTATCTCTTCAACCTGTTTTAATGCCAGAGGGCTGGTTCGGGTGCCCACATTAAAAATTCTTGCCATATCTTTCTTGCCGCCTCGCTCAAAAATTCTTCCGCTAATTTAACCACTTTTGCTTTACTTTGAAAATCCTCAATCAGTTCGCTGGTAAAATCATCCAAATTAAAAAGCCGGATGCCTGAAATATGGCCCACTTCAGGATCAACATTCCTCGGCAAAGCAAGGTCGATGACGCAAACGGAGTGATCGATCTTTTCAAAATCCTCCTTATGCAGAATCCGATGGGTGCTGGATGTCGAACTTACGACGATATCCGCATCTTGCAACTTTTTATGAAACCGGTCAAACCGCACGGCTTCGCCGCCAAGTTGGTCTGCAAATTGTGCTGCCTTTTCAAACGCCCGATTTGAGATGAAGACGGTTTTGGGGAATTCCTGTTTCAAGCTTTGGACCAAAAGCTCCGTAACTTTTCCAGCACCCAAAATTAATATTTTCTTTTCTCTCAAATTTCCAAAAGTTTTTTTCATCAATTGAACCGCGATGCTACCCACCGAGACACTGCCGGCGGAAATCCCAGCCGCTGCGCGAACGATTTCACCCCACCTCAGGGCCTGTTGAAAGAGAAAGTCCAATACAAGGTCGACACAGCCTGCATGTTGGGCCTCAGAGTAGGCAAATTTGACCTGCTCTGAAATTTGACTTTCCCCAAGGATTTGGGAATCCAATCCTGAAACGACTTTTAAGAGATGCGCTAAGGCCATTTGTCCCGCGTAGTCGTATAGGTAAGGTTCGATTCCGACGACAGAAATTTCATGGAAGGCGCCAAGAAACTCCCTTAATACCATACTTCCGGACTCTTCGTGGGAAACGTTTGCGTAAATTTCAACGCGGTTGCATGTGGAAAGGATGATGCAGGAATTCAGCCTGGCCGTTTCCTTGGCACAAGCCATGATTTCCTTTAACCGTCGTTTCGAAAAAAACAGTTTCTCTCTTATCTCGATGGGGCTATATCGGTAACTTGTCCCGATGACAACAAAATTCATAATACTGCCTCCAATCGTCCCCTCAGGCGCTTTGCCTCACGGGGAGACCGGCCGTCTGTAGAAATGGCAAGCGTATAATTCTTCCTTTTCAAGACAGCAGGCACAATAAAAGTCGAGCAAGGTCCCGGATTGGCCACATTGACCCATATCTTTCGTTGAGTCGCTGCGCGGGCGATCTGCTGATTGACACGAATATCATTGGTTGCCGCAAAGACGAGTCGCGTCTCCTTTAACGCACCCTCAAAAAACTTTCTTGGAGTCCAAGAAATCTTTTTCTGCTCGGCAAGAAGCTTGAGGGGCTCAGTCATCCTGGGACTCAGAACACGCACAGCCGCCCCAAACTGCAACAATTTTCTAACCTTCCTGGTAGCAACCAGGCCGCCACCGACCACAAGACATTTTTGACCTGTCAGTCGCAGGCTAATCGGATAATATCTTTTGCTTCTCATCATCGTCACCGGCTCAAATTTGGTATTCCGCCATTCTCTCTCTGCCGAAAGGAATCCTTGACCAAATCCGTTCGTGACAGAAAAAAAACAAAATCTTAAGCCCTGTTTCAATTATCCCAAAACGGGCCGCGACTTCGACTTGGCCCGTCAAGATCCAGACGATACTGCAGTTGGCCAAAGTCCCGAAAAACCTCCAACTTGTCGCCTTCACCAGACTCCGCAATTTTGTTTCCATTTTAGTATTTAAAACCTTCTTCCGTCTGATGGTTTATCTCCGCTATTTTCAATTTTCGATCAAATGCCGTCACCGTGGAGTCCTGTTTTTAAGGGTCGTGTATGAATTCCGCATTCGCCGCCGCACTTGCTTGTACCGATCCACCGACCGGCACGCTCATCTTCTGCAGTTGTAATTCTCGTGCACGGCGCGCAACCCAAAGATCTATAACCTTCTGCATAAAGCGGGTTCACCTTGACAGACCGAAGGGCCAAATACTGCCAAACTTCGCGTTCCTTCCAAATAAGGATGGGGTTAAGCTTGATAAGATCTTTGTCCCGTTCCTCGATTTCCCTGAAATCCGTACGAGTCCGGCCTTCGGTGCAACGCAATCCAGTCACCCAGCATGTAACCTTCATCTCTTTGATTGCGTTGCGAGTAGGATCAACCTTTAATAACTCACAGCAACGGTCGGGGTCCGTCTCATACAACTTGTCTTGAATCTCACAATCGTTTTTATAAATCTTAAGTTCAGGATAACGTGTAACGGTTTCGTTCATAAATTGGACGGTTTCCTTTGGCTTAAATCGAGTGGTCACGATAAAACCGCGAATCTTGGGATCGATCCGTTTTGCCAAGTCCCACACAGCAACGGAATCTTTCCCTAAACTATTCGCAACCACTAGACCGTCTCCAAAACGTCGATACGCTTGCTCGATAAGACTCAGCGAGCGATCCACTTTTTGCTTAAAATTCAGACCATCGACTAATATGTTGATTTCCTCTGTAATGCTCCCTGCATTCATTGTAAATTCCTCCTTTAGATTCCAAATATGTCTATTATGTTAATTAGTTTAGTAGACATATAATTAAAAAATATCATTGGGTGATACCTATATGTGATACATAGACGTAATATCCAACCTTTTTGCCTTGTCGCAAAGGTCTTCGAATGTAACTCGGTCTATCACACTTGCTATAGCTTGATTAATCTCACTCCAGATTCTTGAAAAAATCTCAGCATTTTTGTGCTTGGAGGTGTTTCCATCGGTTGCAAAAAGCGGTTCATTTAACTCTCGAATAACCTTGCCTAGAGGTATTTGACCTGGCGGGTTGCTTAAGGGATATCCCCCATGTTTCCCCCGGGTGCTAGCCACTAGTCCTAGCTGTTTCAGCTGGATTAAAATTTGAACGAGATATTTTAAAGGTATTCGTTGCCGCTCGGCAATTTGTTGTATCTGCAACGGTTCCTTGTTCGGCCAATGAAGTGCCAGCTCCAATAAAGCTCTGCATGCGTAATCACACCGCGACGATATCCTCATAGAAAACCTATTATACGATTAACTTGATCAAGTTAATCGTAAATATAACCGATTTTTGCCTATTAGTCAAGTCCCATTTCAGACTGGACGAATGCGTGCTGCGATACAGACAAAAGCACAAATGTATCGGTTACCTAACCCACGTGGTTCGGTTAGATGCGGGCATTTTATGGACTATAAAACACGGACAATTCATCAGCCTGGTACACCAGCGAGGAGATGCGGCTTGCTGATTCCGGGGATTTCGTTTATTATTCTTTTTTCATTTATTGTCCGAAGGCAGGGCAAGTATTTCCTTGTCTTGTGGTAGACCAAAAAGATCGAGCAAAAGGGTTATGAACCGAAAAGTTTATATCAGTTCGGCGTTCTTGATCGTATTGACCATCGGCTTGATCACCGCAAAGATTATCCACGGCGGACAAAGTGTGTATCCGGAATCCGGTGTCGGACTCTGGCGTGTTTCGTTTATCATGGATATCACGGGCACCGGATCGCGCGCCAAGGTAAGATTGACTCTGCCTAGGGATACGGAAGGACAGATCATCTACAATGAGAATTTTGAAAGTGCTGAAATGGTTTTTTATACCCGCGAAAGGGCCCAAACCGGAAACCGGATCGGATTCTGGCGCTCGGAACTCTTGGACGGATCTAAATCCATCAACTATACCTTTTCCGTAAAATCAAAAGGTTTGACCTTTACCATACCTACCTATTTAAGCCGGTCTAAAGACCCTCTCAAAAGTTACCCCCAGGAGCTTCATAGCTGGCTTGATCCTTCAAAATATATTCAATCCGAAAACGTTTCAATTGAGCGTTATTTATCAAAAATTATAAAGAAGGAAAAATCGATATCGGTCATTGTAAGAAAAATTTTTGATTTCGTGCGCGGCGAAGTGAAATATCAGTCGGAGAAAGGGAGCAAAGACGCCAAAACGACCCTGGAAAAGTTAGTTGCCGACTGTGGCGGGCAGGCACGATTGTTTGTGGCCTTCAGCCGCGCGGCTGGAATCCCTTCGCGCCTTGTGGGCGGCCTGATCCTTGATCACGGCGTTAAAAAGACAACCCATGTCTGGGCCGAAAATTATATCGGCAATAAATGGATCCCTTTTGACGTGGTCAATAACCACTACGCATCCATTCCGGCCAATTACCTCATACTTTACCGGGGTGATTATGTTCTTCTCAAATATGTAGGGCTGTCCCGTTTTGATTATTTTATCTCGATCGGCAGGGAGAGGATACCTCCGGTCGACCAACCTTGGTCGCTTTATGCGTTACCGATCCACTTTCAGAATTTGGTCCATGTACTCCTACTTCTTCCCATTGGGGCAGTGGTGGTAGCCTTTTTTCGTGTCATTGTGGGGATTCCCACTTTCGGAACCTTTGCGCCGATTCTCCTGGCACTGGCATTCCGGGAAATTTCGCTTGTGCCAGGAATTATCTGCGTGATCGTCATTGTGGGCTTGGGATGGCTCCTGCGGAGCCTGCTCGATTACTTAAAGATCTTGATCATCCCCCGGCTTTCCATCATCGTCACCATGGTCATCATGATGGTTCTTGGCATTATCCTTGTGGGTTTAAACATGGGACATCGTCAACTCCTCTATATCACCCTTTTCCCAATCGTGATTATTACGTGGTTGATCGAGCGATTCTCGGTTCTACAGATCGAAGACGGCACGCTGGTGGCCGCTCAAACGGCCTTTGGGACCACGGTCGTAGCGATTGCAGCCTATTATCTAATGAAGGTCGCCTTTTTAAAAAATTATCTCTTTGCCTTCCCGGAACTGCTCCTGAGCTTCATCGCGATCCTGCTCCTTCTGGGCCGGTACAACGGAATCCGCATCACCGAACTCTGGAGGTTTTATAAACTCCAGAAAATTTTAAGAAAAAAATAAATCCTGATGTTATCTGACATTGGCATCCTGGGTATGAATCGGCGGAATGCCGATTTCACCATCACGAGAAATCCGAGAAAATATTATCCTCTGGTGGACAATAAAATCACCACCAAGGAACTCCTCGAAAGTCACGGACTCCCTGCCCCGGTCCTCTATTTCCAAATCCGGCATATTTTCGAGCTTAAACTTTTACGCGAAATCACGCGATTAAGGGAATTCGTCATCAAACCCGCGCGCGGAGCCGCTGGAAGAGGGATCCTCCCGATCGTGGACCGGGTTGAAAATAAATGGAAAACTTCCAAAGGGGACCTGCTCACCCAGGAATACGTGGAATATCACATTTCCAACATCCTTGCCGGGCTTTATTCTTTGGGCGGAGTCGATGACGACGCCTTCATTGAATACTATGTCAGGAGTCACCCGGTCTTTAATCCAATCTCTTATCACGGAGTCCCGGACATCCGAATCATCCTTTACATGGGTATTCCGGTCATGGCGATGCTCCGTCTGCCCACCTTGAAATCGGGCGGAAAGGCTAATCTCCATCAGGGAGCGATCGGCGCCGGCGTTTCGATGCAGGAGGGAATTACATTAAAGGGAGTTTATCTCGGTAAACTTGTGGACCGGCATCCGGATACGGGGAATTCAATATCAGGAATCCGAATCCCCTTCTGGAAGACAATTCTAGAAATCTCGGCTAAGACTTTTAATATTTTTAAGTTGGGATACATGGGGGTGGATTTTGTGATCGACGTGTTGCTCGGACCCCTGATCCTTGAACTCAATGCGCGGCCGGGACTCAATATTCAGCTTGCGAACCGGGATGGATTGCTCACTCGTTTAAGGGGTATCGATGAGTTGATGAAATCGCGTTGTCCCGAGAAACTTTCGCCGGATGAGCGCCTTGAAATCTTCCGGGAAATGATCAAAAAAATAGAAGGTCAGTATTTCTGAATTTCCAATTCGTCCTGGGGAGATCCCGGGCTGCGGATAATCAAGAAAACAAGCAATAGCGTGACAGCGGCTGCTGCCCAAAAAACCAGGGGCGAATTTTCGTAGCGGACTACGAGCGGGATCGACAAAAGCGCCACCATATTCATCACCTTAATCAGCGGATTCAGAGCCGGCCCTGCTGTATCCTTCAACGGATCCCCGACCGTATCTCCCGTCACAGAGGCCTTATGCGCCTCCGAACCTTTACCGCCATAAGCGCCGTCCTCGATTAATTTCTTCGCGTTGTCCCATGCCCCGCCGGCATTGGCCATAAACACGGCAAGGAGCTGACCCGTAAGAATCATGCCGGCCAGAAACCCCCCAAGCGCCTCTTTCTTTAAAAGGATCCCAACGAGGATCGGAGCCAGGATCGCCAAGAGTCCGGGTCGGATCAATTCCTTCTGAGCCGCCGCCGTACAAATGTTCACCACGCGGGCATAATCGGGTAATTTTTTGCCTTCCCATACGGCCGCATCCCTCAATTGCAACCGGACCTCCTTAACAATCAGGAAGGCCGCCCGTCCCACGGCACGTATCGTGAGCGAACTGAAAAGAAAAGGGATGGCACCACCCAAGAGAAATCCGATAAACACGCTGGGATAAGATACCGATAGCATGGCCGCAACACGATCATAGGACAATTTTACGATATTGCTGATATCCGTGATGTAGGCATTGAAAAGCGAGATCGCCGCCACGACCGCAGAGGCAATAGCGATTCCTTTGGTAATGGCTTTCGTCGTATTGCCGACGGAATCAAGATCCGCAAGGATTTGTCTGGCATCCTTGTGAAGACGGGCCATCTCGCCGATCCCGTTTGCGTTGTCGGACACCGGGCCGAAGACATCCATCGAGATATTGTTGCCGGTCAGGGTCAACATGCCGATACCGCACATGGCAACGCCGTAGGCAACGAATGTGGGATTTGTCCCCTGGTAAATCAGGGCGGAGAGAACAATACTGATTGAGATAATGACAATGGCCCATACCGTGCTTTCCAGCCCCACGGCAAACCCCGTAATAATGGCGGTGGCATGACCCGTTTGGCAGGACTCGGCAATGCTTTTGACGGGTTCATTCCGGGTATCGGTAAAATGTTCCGTGATCCGATTGATGGTCACGGCAAGCAGGATCCCGATAAACGTGGTCCAGACCGGACGCATATCCAAGCCGGCAACACCCAAACTGATCCATGCGGGAAGCTGAGGCTGATCCGGGAAACGGAAATAGAAAAACCCGACTAAGGTGAAACCGACAATCGAAATGATCGCCGAGGAAATGAATCCGATATTGATGGCCCTCATCGCATCCCGCACTTCTTCCTTGGTCCGCACGGCATAAGTCCCGATAATGGAACTCAACACACCGATTGCGCGCACCAAGAGCGGGAAGATCACTCCCTTATGCCCGAAGGAGGCCCACCCCAGGATCATGGCCGACACAATGGTAACCTCATAAGACTCGAAAATATCGGCCGCCATGCCGGCGCAATCGCCCACATTGTCGCCGACATTATCCGCAATCGTTGCCGCATTCCGCGGATCGTCTTCAGGGATGTTTTTCTCGATCTTCCCGACAAGATCCGCTCCGACATCCGCAGCCTTGGTGTAAATGCCGCCTCCAACGCGCATAAAAAGCGCCAACAAGGTTCCGCCGAAACCGAACCCGAGAAGAACCTCATAGGCCTTTTCCCCGTAGACCATGAAAATCAGAGTGCCTCCGAAAAGTCCGAGGCCGTCGGTGAGCATCCCGGTTATCGTGCCCGTTCGATAGGCGACTTTGAGGGCTTGACTGAAACTTTTCCGATTCGCCGCACTCGCCACACGGACATTACCCCTGACCGCGAGATTCATTCCCACGTATCCGACCATGGCTGAAAAAAAGGAGCCCATCAGAAAGGCACAGGTCCGACCGACGGCGATGTATCTCTCACCTGCCGTAAAATACAAGGCGGCTGTCAAAAGAAGGAGTAAAAACAAAATCGTCTTGAACTGCCGCATCAAATAGGCATTCGCGCCGAGCCGGATGGAATGACTGAGTTTCTGCATTTCAGGCGTCCCCGGATCCTCACGCAAAACATGAACCATGAGAAAAACAGCATACAGAAGTCCCAGGATCGCGGTCCCCAAAACCGACCATAACCCTATGATCTCACCTATAGAAAATTGGCTAAAAGCTAACATTTCGTTTCCCCTTGCGTTAAATTACTTTTTCGTACGCAATTCAATAAGTTCGTTGCAAATTTTATACCTTCACCCTGCCTTCTCCCTTTCCCTCCAGGGAGAGAGGATAAAGGCAAAAAAGGAATGATCACTCGAACTTACTGAACGCAATATTTCGACGGATATAACAATCTAGACTGACCCTCCGATAGCATTCCTCTCTACTTCCCTGAATCATCCTAATTAAAGATCGTCCGAAATTCCCAATTCATTTAATTTTAATATTCAGCAGGTGTATGTTTGAATCCCATTGGGGCGGAACAACATTCCGGCAAATGCGAGTAGAGAAATCATTCGTCAAGTTCGATATTCCAATTCCACACGCTTTTAGGAAGACAATAAAGGGTAGACTTTCCCACCGCCGTACCCTTTGGCTTTAGCCAGCAACTGATCGGCCAGTTTAATTAACGCAACCCCGTTTGATACTTGACGTTCCGGATACGAGACAATGGCTCCACTAAACCGGATCTTTACCTTTTTTGCCGCCGATCTGGAATGATGCCTCTTTGTGTACCTCAAAAGTCTATCCACAGCTGAACGGGTCTGAGATAAATTGGCACGAGGCAACAGGATCACGAATTCGTCACCGCCAAACCGCGTCACAACATCACAACGACGCATCGTTGGAACCAGCCAATTCGAGAATTGTTTCAAGACACGATCGGCAAAGAGGTGGCCATAACGATCATTAATCGATTTGAAAGAATCGATATCTAACATGAAGACCGAAAGAGGGTACCCGTATCTTTGGGCCCGGGCAAATTCAATCTCAAGCATGTCCATCAGGTAACGGTGATTGAAGAGCCCCGTATGGGAATCTTTCAAGGATAATTGCTTCAGTTGTCGATTGGTCTTTTGAAGTTTTTGATTTAATTTCCGTATGGTCGTTTCGGCCTTTTTGCGCTCCGTGATATCCTCAAGGATACCGTCAAAAAAACATGGCCTTCCGAATCCACCGTCCTGACAGCGGTCGCGGACACCCAAAACTGTTTCCCGGTAAGCGTCCTGAATTTCAATGGCTCATCTTGAATAAAACCCGTCTTCATCAGTTTGCGGCTGATCTCCTTCCGTTTCGCACGATCCTTGTAAAAATCACTCACCTTGTGTTTCAAAAGTTCGTCTTTGGATTTTGCTTTAAGCATCGAAACCATGGCAGGATTCACTTCGACAAAACGTCCTTCGGGATCCGGAGTGCTGCGATAAACTCCAACGTTCAGATTATTGACGAGGTCGACATACCTTTGCTGCGCCCTGGAAACGACTTTCCCTTTGGGCAACCGCTTCAGCTCGGCCAATTTAACCGGCGATTTGATAAGGCCCTGCCTCATCTGCCCTCTTGTCCTCTGGATTTCTGTCTATTTCTCATACGATCCGACTTTAGAAAATTGAGGTCGTGGAAAAATCATAGGCAGTTGGATACCATCTGTCGGAAGAAACGATCAACCCTGCTTCGAGGGATTCCTGTTCAATGCACCAGAGAGTCTGCAGTCGAGTACGCTGACTGCTTAACACAATCAGCGCTACAATTTTCTTTTCTCCCGGATTTCGGACACTCCCCCGTCCAGCAATAGAGGCACAACTTTTCTTTGGGCAGGCCAATGGCTCGCACCATTTCGTCAACCTTTTGGTACCGCAACGTTGTAACCTCCAAATCGCGAGCGATCCAGTCCACCATCTTTTTATACTTGGGCGAGTTTGCGTCGACATACTCCGAAATGTTTTCCAGATCCTGGCCTTCGAGACTGCGGATCGCTTTGCGGGCTGCCAACTCATGAATACTGCGGGTGGATAAATTAAACCGGCAGGGAAACATCAGCGGCGGGCAAGCTGGCCTGACGTGAATCTCTTTTGCACCGGCCTCCCAGAGTTTTTTGATTGTAAAATTTTTCAGTTGAGTCCCCCGGACAATGGAATCTTCACAGACCACAATCCGTTTACCCTCAATGATCTCCTGGATGGAAATCAGCTTCATGGTAGCCACCAGATCGCGTGTTTCCTGACTCGGGGGCGTATAA
>JAMWDC010000029.1 GCA_023819025.1 Candidatus Omnitrophota bacterium
GGAATGCGCGTGTGACGGTCCTAGCGGTTTGGTGGATCCGCATTCTCGGACTTATTGTTCGACAGATCCCGGAAAAAGATTAATCCGGATATCGATTTCAAGGCCGCGGAACGTTCTATTTTGCACGGCGTTTCAAAATGGCAGTTTCAATGAACAGTTCTTTCCGGATCTGGATTCGTTCACAGTGCCGTTCGATGTTTTCCTTCGGGATTCCGAAATGTTCGAGGACAATCCGGTTCAGTTCAAAGCTCGCCTCCAATTCTTCCATGACCACCCGATCGGCACCCGCCTCGTAAAGCTTCGGCACGTCCTTCTCAAATCGGGTCCGGACCACCAAGAGTACGTTGGGATTCAGCCTCTCGACAATGCCGATAATTTGCATCATGCCGATCGGGTCTCCGAAGCTGACGACCACAGCCTGCGCAAACTGAATACCGGCCTGCTTCATCACTTCTTCGTTGGCCGCGTCGCCGTAAATAACATCCATGCCGAAAGCGCGGGCCTCCTTGATACTGGTCGGGTTCAGTTCGATCACGACAAACGGCAGTTTTTCTTCCCGGAAGGTCATAGCTAGGTCCCGGCCCGAAGGGCCGAAACCGCAGAGGATGATATGTCCGCTGGGACCCGGGGTTGTTTTTTCGGGATGTTGGCGGTTTTTCTCGTAGAGCGCAAACTCAGGGATGTGTTCCGACATTCGAAGGATCGGCGGAACCAACGAGAAGAGAAACGGCGTGATGAGCATGGTCAGAAAGGCCGTGGACAGGAGAAGCTGGTAAAAGAACGGATCAATGCCGCCCGAGTTTCTAGCGGCCTCTAAAAGGAGAAAAGAAAACTCCCCGATTTGTGAAAGAATCAAGGCGGTCGCCAAGGCAATGCGCAGGGCGCATCGGAATACGAGGAAGATGAGGGTCATCACAACAAAATTTGCCAATAAGACGAGACCGACCATCATCAGGATCAGTGCGACATGCTCCCATGCAAATCGGGCATTGAAAAGCAATCCGATCGAAACGAAGAAGATACTGACAAAGACGTGACGGAAAGGCAGAATTTCTCCGCTCAATTGATGGCCGTAATCCGTATTGGCAAACATCAGTCCCGCCAGAAAGGCCCCGATGGCAAGGGAGAGTCCCATCTGGCCGCTGGACCATGCCGAGCCGAGACAGATCACGATTGCGGTGAGAAGAAAAATTTCGCGGTTGCGGCTTAGGGCGATTTGGTGGAGAACATAAGGCAGAATAAATTTTGAGAATAGGATCACGCCGGTCACCAGGGACAATGCCTTCAGAAAGTCGATGCCGAGCGTTTGAAGGATGGATTCGGCCGGCTGCCCCATCCCTGTGATCAGGATGATGAGCGGGACTACGGCTAAATCCTGGAAGAGAAGGATGGCGACCGCAATCTGGCTATGCCGGGTGTCGAGTTCGCCGCGGTCGATGAAATATTTAAGGACAAGTGCGGTCGAACTGGGAGCGATGACCGAGCCCAGGACGAAACCTTGATAAAACGACCAGCCCTTGACCCGGCCGAACCCAAGTCCAATCAATATCGAAAGCAGGATCTGCAGCGTCCCTCCCAGAATCGCAATGTGCTGGACCCCTTTGAGGCGTTCAAACGAAAATTCCAGGCCGATCGTTAACATAAGCAGGATGACGCCCAGATCCGCCAAGAGGTGGGTCTTTTCAAAATCGGAAATGATGCCGAACCCATGAGGTCCGACAACAACTCCGGCCAGGAGGAATCCGAGGATGGGGGAGAGACGAATCCGTTCAAAAATGATCGCAACGAGCGTGGCGATGATCAGGACGATCAGGAATTCCGTAAAAAAAGAGGGCTGCGTCATGAACTCTGCCTTCTGGTGAATAAAAATGAACGCTTCAATTTGTTTCACCGCATCCACGAACCTCGATCGGTGCGGACAAAAATAGTCTAGCAAAAAAGACGGAGGCACTCACGGGAAATATCACTTCCGAGTACTTTTAAAGCTTTGGATCCGAGGAGGCGTCTGTTTGTTTCGCGGGGTTATATTTTGTCTATTGATAAATAAATGAATATTGAATATATTTCCTATCCAACAAGTTGGAATCATGAAACTTACGACGCATAGCGAATACGGTTTGCTCGCGCTTCTCTATATGTACCAATCCAGAAGCAAAGGGTATGTGCCTTTATCAAAAATCGCAAAGATCTAGAAACTGCCGCCCAAATACATGGAGCATCTGATGCAGGCGATGTGCCGGGCCGGTTATTTGGCGAGTTCGAAAGGAAAAAGCGGGGGGATCGATCGATGCGGTCTGCGAAGGAGATCACGATTGCGGAGGTTCTCCGATTATCTGACGGACCGCCGGCCCGACGGAATCTGCCAGCACTTATTCTTTTACATGTCAACGCCCATCGAAAAGGAAAGGAAACTGCTCGAGTTAATGCGGAATATACGGGATGATATTGTCGATGAGTTAGGAAATACAACCGTGGCGGATGTCCTCTGATTTCCTGGATGAAAATCGATATCGATCCAATAGGAAAAGGGAACCAAGATCTTAAGAACAACACCTGTGGAAGCAAATCCCACCTAAGGGGGGTGAGAAAAGGGAGGCAATCATGAGATGCTTACGATGGATTTATGGGATCTTTTTAGGGGTCGGTTTGACGATGGAGTTTGGGGGCATGGCGTTCGCCCAAGTGGGGGTGTCTCCCGCAAAGACCCTCGAAGAGCGGGTCCTTGAGCTTGAGAAGGAAGTCCGGTTGCTGAAACGGCTCCTGGAAGTGAATCAAGAAATTCAAATCAAGAAAGAAGTTGAGACGCCTGTGGTGGCTGCTGGCAAAGAGGGATTTGTGTTGAAGTCCAAGGATTCCAGCTTTCAACTCAAACTCAAAGGTCGGGTCCAGGCGGACGGCCGGTATTATATTGCCGATGATACGGCTCCCGGATCAAATACCTATTTATTAAGAAAGGTTCGCCCTATCCTGGAAGGGACACTCTTCAAATATTTCGACTTCCGGCTGATGCCCGATTTCGGAGGCGGTACCACAAGCTTGCAGGATGCCTTCATCGATTGTAAATACTGGACCGAAGCGTCTCTGCGCCTGGGAAAATTCAAGGGTCCGGTGGGTTTGGAACGGCTGCAATCGGACGCCTATAATTTGTTTCCCGAACTCTCGCTGGTTTCCAATCTCGTGCCGAATCGCGACGTAGGGATCGATTTACACGGAGATTTTTTTGATAGCGCTCTGAGTTATGACGTGGGTGTATTCAACGGTTCGGCGGATGGCTCGAGTAATGATACGGATATCCATGACGACAAGGATCTGGAGGCCCGCCTTTTCGCCCTGCCTTTTAAAAATACTTCCGAGGACTGGTTGAATGGATTGGGCCTTGGTGTCGGGGGCAGTCTGGGTGAGGTTCACGGGACCACGGCCTCACCCAGTATGCCGACTTTCAGGACCTTCGGTCAACAAGCCTTTTTCAGCTACCGTTCTGACGGAACCGTTCCCGGAACGACGATTGCTGCCGGCCGGCGTTATCGCATTGTTCCCCAATTTTATTATTATTACGGGCCCGTCGGTGTGTTGGGTGAATATGCCTATTCATCTCAAGAGGCAAAAAGGGGGAATAGCCGGTGTGAGGTGGAGAACACGGCCGGCCAGATTGCGTTTTCCTATGTGCTGACGGGAGAGAATGCGTCTTACAACGGGGTGATCCCCCGGGATAGTTTTGATCCCCGGAATGGAAAATGGGGGGGCTTTGAAATTGCCACCCGTTTTAGCTGGTTGGCTGCGGATTATGGCGATGTGAAGTCTTACTCCAATCTGCTGAATTCGTCGGATGACGCCGTTGCTTGGGGCGTGGGACTGAACTGGTATCTCAATAAAAATTTAAAGTTCTCAACCGCGTTTGAAGAAACATTTTTCGACGCCGGTTCTGCCAACGGCAAGGATCGTGAAACCGAGAATGCACTGATCACTCGCCTGCAATCCGTATTTTAAAAAAGACATGGGAGGATTTTATGATCAAAAATCTGTTTATCTTCTCTTTAGTTTTTTGCCTCCTCCCGTGGTTCGGCACGCCGGCATTTGCTAAAGAAGTCAAAGAAATCAAGCTGCTTAATGTCTCCTACGATCCGACGCGGGAGCTTTATGAAGAAATCAATGTTGCGTTTGTCAAACAATGGAAGGAAAAAACAGGCAAAACCGTGGTGATCCAACAGTCCCACGGGGGTTCTGGAAAGCAAGCTCGGGCGATTATCGACGGCTTGGATGCTGACGTCGCGACGCTGGCCCTGGCCTATGATCTCGATGCCCTTTATCTGAAAGGGAGATTGATCTCGAAAAATTGGCAGTCGAAACTTCCTTTCAACAGCTGTCCCTATTATTCGACGATTGTCTTTCTTGTTCAAAAGGGCAATCCCAAAAACATCAAAGATTGGGATGACTTGGTCCGGCCGGACGTTGCGGTGATCTGTCCGAATCCGAAAACGTCCGGAGGCGCGCGATGGAATTACCTTGCAGCTTGGGGATTTGCATTAAGGAAATGGGGGCAGGATGAAACAAAGGCCAGGGAATTTGTCGGCCGGCTCTTCAAAAACGTGGTCGTTCTTGATACGGGAGCCCGTGGATCGACGACGACATTTGTGGAGCGCGGGATCGGAGACGTGCTCATCGCTTGGGAGAACGAGGCTTTTCTTGCCATCCATCAGCTCGGCAAAGACCGCTTTGAAATGGTGGTTCCCTCCATCAGTATTCTGGCTGAACCGCCTGTAACCGTTGTGGATAAGGTGGCCCGCAAGCACGGTACCAAGAAGATCGCAAAGGCCTATCTGGAATTTCTCTATACCGAGGAGGGTCAGGAGATTATTGCGCGCCATTACTATCGGCCCCGCTCCGAAACGGTTGCCAAGAAGTATGAAGCGCAGTTTCAGCCCATTCATTTGTTGACCATTAACGATTTCGGGGGATGGCAGGAAGCACAAACCAAACATTTTTCGGATGGAGGGATTTACGATCAGATTTTCTCCGGCGGCTGATCGCGGTTCTCATCGATCCTTATCCTTCAGTCCCTGATAAAATCAAGCGCGGTCATCCGTCCATTCGGGGCAAGGAGGAGGCATGCGTTCTGAAATTCCTCCGGAGGTTCACGGAAACGGGCGCTTTTTATTGAAGCGTCAAAATTTCACGCCCGCTTATCTGAAAACGTTTGAGGGAGGACGTCTTCAAGAAAAAATCGATCAGGCCCTCGGCCTTTTGGCCTCGTGTACCGTGTGCCCCCGGAATTGCCGGATCAAACGCCTTGAAGGCGAGATTTGTATTTGCAAGACGGGCCGGTATGCCAAAGTCGCGAGTTTCTCGGCTCATCTGGGGGAGGAAGACATCCTTCGGGGATCGAAGGGATCGGGGACGATCTTTTTCAGCGGTTGTAATCTGGGTTGTGTCTTTTGTCAGAACTACGATATCAGTCAGGAAGCCATTGGGGGTGAAGTCAGCCCCAAAGAGTTGGCCCGTATCCTGATCCGACTCCAAGAGGCGGGTTGTCATAACATCAATTTTGTCACGCCCGAACATGTCGTACCGCAAATCCTGGAGGCCCTCCCCGACGCCATCCGGTTGGGGCTCCGGCTTCCGCTCGTTTACAATACGGGTGCCTACGATAGTTTGGACAGCATTCGTCTCATGGACGGCGTGGTGGATATTTATATGCCTGATTTCAAACTATGGAATGAAGAAACGTGCCGGAAATATCTTCTCGCCCCGGACTATGCCTTCCACGCAAAGCAAGTGATCCGGGCGATGCACGGCCAGGTGGGGGTATTGAAGGTGGATGAGGAGGGTTTGGCGCTTCGCGGGGTTCTGGTCCGACATCTTGTGATGCCGGAAATGTCGGAAGATACGGCTGCCATTGTCGGTTACTTGGCCCAAGAGATCTCGAAGGACACTTACATTAATGTCATGGATCAATATTACCCGTCCTGGAAGGTCATGACCGGAGGGGAATATCGCGAGATCGACCGGAGAATTCTTCCGTCGGAGCTTCGGCAAGCTTATCAGCAAGCCCAGCAAGCCGGCCTCTGGCGTTTTGATACCCGATGGCGGAGGGATGCCCCAGTATAATTCTGATCTGTATTTTGTTGTGGACTCTGGATGGAAGGTATATTTGAATGAGCGAGGTTTGGATTTAGATCCGTTTAACAGCAGGGAGGACATTTGTGAAATTCACTTTCGGTTTCATGATTGGAATTTTTCTTTTTTGCGGCTCGGTTCGGACCGAAACTGTCGGAGTCCCATCCAGGATTACGGAAAAGGATGTCAAGATTCACCTGTCAACGACCAAACCCTCGATCGGAGGCCGGAGGCCGGAAATTTTCCCTCATTCTCTGAGAAAGTACGAACCTCCGCCGCCGATTGTCCAAAGGAAGGTATGAGTTGTTCCAGTTCCTTCCCCTGTTTTCTGAAGGGGGGCAGGACAGTTGGGTATCAAAAACCCCACTTTCTCCCTCCACTTTCATAAATCAAGGGGAGGGTAACCGGAGCAACGCACGAAGGTGTATGTTATGAGGAAAGAAGCGCCTCGTCAGATGGCTATGACCGCGGAGGAGGGGGCGGACAAGCCGGGTGTTCAGCAATGGGAATTGAAATTGGCGCCCAGAGGCAAACAGGAAATCAAAATTTCGTACTGCGTCAAACATCCTGAAAAATGATACGGTCCAGGGACTCGGATCCCCCGGACCCGTTCGGCCGTAAGATCTTTTAAACCTGCGTGGAGCCAGATGGACTGCCCCCTGTGTGTGTCGTCTCGGACTGGAATTTTTTATAAAAAACACCAGCCGAAGGTCGGCCGCAAAACCTATTGGAAATGTTCAAACTGTCACTTGATTTTTCTCCCGCCGGAATTTCATCCGACCCCTTATGAGGAAAAGTCGCGTTACGATGAACATGAAAACAGCACTCGGAACGAAGGGTATGTCCGTTTCTTGGAAAAGCTCGTCCAGCCACTCGCAGCAAAACTCCGGCCCGGCGCTTCCGGGCTTGATTTCGGATGCGGGCCCGGGGCCGTTTTGTCGGCTCTTTTGAACCGCAGGGGTTATTTCGTTGAAAACTATGACCCCTATTACTTTCCTGACGCCAGTCTTCTCTATCGCAAATATGATTTTATTGCCTCGGCTGAAGTCGTCGAACATTTTCGTTCGCCGCGGGAGGTTTTCCTGAAGCTCGATCAATTGCTTAAGGATGACGAAAGCTATCTGGGTTTAATGACTCAAATCTTGGAACGCGAAGACAATTTTCCGCAATGGTGGTACCATAACGACGCGACGCACCTGTGTTTTTATCAGCACTCGACCTTGGAATGGATCGCCGGATGGAGACAGTGGGGTTTGGAGGTGCCTGAAAAAAATGTGATTATTTATTCGAAAGGAAAAGGCAACAGGATGCATTTTGGAAGACGGCGGCAAATAACATGAACGGGGAACTACGGGGAAAGAAAAGGGAATCTCGGCGTATTTTCTTGGTTTCTTTTTTGATCTTCGGACTGGCGGCCGGAGGTGCACTTGTCTTATACCACGCGACTTCAAACTGGGGCATGGGAACAAACTTTGATTCGGCCGCCTACTTGGCCATGGCGCGGAGTCTTCTCCAAGGCCGCGGGATGGATATCCCCTACGCAGCCGGCGGGGCTCAGGCGCATTATGCCCCGCTTTACCCTGTCCTCATTTCTTTTTTGGGATCTTCCGGAGTGCCGCTTCTCACTGCTGCTCGATGGCTCCATCTGTTTTTTTTCGCCCTGAATATTTTTCTTACGGGATGGATCCTCGTAAAAACGACGCGCTCGTTCTGGCTTCCTGTTTTAGGTTCGTTTTTTATTTTGACTTCGGCCGACATGATTCATATTCATCACGCGGTTTTCTCGGAGCCGCTGTTTCTGTTTTGTGGATTCTTGGGGCTATTTTTAATGTCAGAATATTCTCTCAACGGACGCTTGTTCCTGCTTATTTTCTCCTCGGTTGCCTTAGCCATGGCCTTTCTGAGCCGGTATGCCGGTTTCGCTTTTATCCTGACAGCCCTTGTCGGACTGTCCTTCATCCAGTGGAGGACCGAAAGACAAAGATTCCAAGAGGTGGCGTTTTGTTTTGGGATCACCCTCCTCCCGATGGTTTTGTGGTGTGTACGGAATTATTTTATCGCCGGTACGTGGACGAATCGGTTACTGCGGTTTCATCTGATTTCTCCGGAGGTCATAAGGCAAGGCCTTGATACGATCTCACGGTGGTGCCTTCCTGGAAATGTGCCCTTAGCCGTAAGGGGCGGGGTGATGGGGATTGTCAGTCTCGGGTGTTTGATCTATTGGATAACCCATAGAAGCAAACTTCCTCGGGACGATTTCTCAGGGGGCGGCGGACAGGGTTTGACCTGCGGGCATCCGTTTCCCTTATGGCTACTCGTTTTTATTGTTACGGATGTCATCTTTATGACGATTTGTATTTCCAGTGTCAACGAATCCATTCCTTTGAACGGGCGCATCCTTTCACCGGTCTATATGGCCTTTCTTTTTCTTGCTTTGTACGCGGGGCATCAGTTTTGGATGCTGTCGTGGGGAAAGGTGTTCTCACGGATTGTGTTGGTTTGTTTGTGTCTCTGGTTTGTGGGATTTTATGCGGTTCGCGGCGCCGTGACAGAGGTTCGCCTTTTTCAGAAAGGCTGGGGAATGACGTCCCGGTCCTGGAGAAAATCGCCGGTCATCCGGGAGGTCAAAAGGCTCCCGCCCGGTTGGATTATTTATTCCAACGCCCCGGAGGCGATTTCTATTCTTACAGTCATGGCCGCAAGATTTATCCCGTCTAAGATGGATCCGTTCAATTTTGCACCCAATACCCGTTGGGAGCAGGAGATGAAAACAATGGTTCACACACTTGAGCAGCAAGAGGGAGTTCTGGTATTTTGCAATAAAAGAATTATGCGGGAATGGTCGATGACTCAGGAAGAGTTGTTGGAGATGAAACCGGTCCGGCGTCTTAAAATTTGGAAAAGTGTTCGAGACGGGTTCGTTTTGAAGTCCGGCTGAGGGGACGCCTCACGCGGGGATGAATTTTTGTTATGCTGCGAGATATTTCCAGATTCCAAAAGACATCTTATGATTTATTGGTGATCGGCGGGGGCATCAACGGGGCCGCGATTGCCCATTTGGCGAGCCGTCGTGGAAAGAAAGTTGCCTTACTGGAAAAAGCAGATTTCGCAAGCGGCGCCTCCAGTAAATCCACAAAACTCATCCATGGCGGGATCCGTTATCTTGAGAATTTTGAATTCGATCTTGTCCGGGAATCTCTCAAAGAACGGTCGATTCAGCTTCAAGCCGCACCTCATCTGGTGAAGCCCCTGGGATTTGTCATTCCGGTTTACAAAGGAGACCTCCGCCCGCTCTGGCTTATGCGGTTTGGGGTTTTCCTGTACGAACTCATTGCCGGGCGTTACGCGGTCGGAAAGCGGAGGAATCTGAGTGTTAAAGATGTCCTGAGCCTTGAGCCCGGACTTAAAACAGAGGGGCTCCTTGGAGGGGTGATGTATGACGACGCACAGATGGACGATGCCAGGTTATGTTTGGAGAATGTCCTTTCTGCCTGTGAGTACGGCGCTCACGCCGCAAATTATGCAGAAGTCCTTTCATTCATTAAGGAAAAAGGGAAGGTTGTTGGCGTCAAAGCTCGTGATCTCCTGGGAGGCACCCATTTTGATGTGTTTGCCCAAAAGGTAGTCTGCGCAGTCGGCCCCTGGACCAATGAACTTCTACGGCTTGATCACCCGCAGGCGAAAAAAAGGGTGCGTACAACCAAAGGAATTCATCTAGTTTATGAGGATCCGATTTCAAACCATGCGCTTCTCCTGCCATCCCTTAGGGATAAGAGGATCTTTTTCGTCATCCCCTGGATGGGTCATTCTTTAATCGGGACAACGGACACGAGTTATATCGGTGATCCTGATCATGTAGAGGCCGCGGAAGAGGATGTCGATTACTTATTTAATGAAACAAAGCGGATTTTTCCCGAACGCCGGCTAACACGGGATAAGATCCTTACCACTTTTGCCGGATTACGTCCCTTGGTCCGAAAGTGGGGATCTCCTTCTAAGATTTCGCGAAGACACCTTTTCTATAAGACCGAATCCGGCCTTATTTTTGTTGTCGGCGGGAAATATACCACTTACCGCAAAATTGCTGAGGAATGTGTCAATAAATTGTGGCGGCCTGTTGCCAAGGAAGAGTTTACGGTTTACGGCGGAGGCACGATTTACGAGAAGCCAGCAGATTTGGCCATAAAATATAATTTACATATTGACTTAATAAAGGGTTTGATGGCAAAATATGGCACAAGATATGTCGATGTTTTAAGGTTAGCCGAAACAGACATTAAACTTATGGAAAAGGTTTCGGAAAAGCCACCGGTTATTAGGGCCCAATTGGTTTATTCGGCCAAGGTGGAGATGGCATGCAAAGCCGATGACATTGTCTGGCGGCGTTTGGGACTTGGATACTTCGGTAATGTATCACAGGCGTGTTTAAGCGTGATTGATCAGGTGATCAGAGAAACCGAAGGGGGATCATCATAAGTCCGGAACAATTTTGTAACTTGTTCCAAAAGATAGAGTTAGAACAAATACAGATCCTCAGTTTCCAGAGGGCAGGCGGTAGCTTCCTCAGATTACACTTCAAATCGCATACGAGAATTTCTCCGTCTTCTCAAAGTTTTAGAGATTCCTCGAAAGCCCTTCTTGTGGGTTTCATTAAATTCATAGTTATAGTTTTGTCATTTTTACCGAAAATATAATGACCAACGGGTATATTTTATCAATGTCGCATTGATCGTTAAGAGGTTCAAGAAAACCGAAGTTTTCCAAAGAGGGAGGCCTTAGCGATGAAATGCGCTGTGCTAGCCAAAGCCTACGATTTAGCGCATACTTCAGGTATTTTCTATGATCAAATGACTCTGGAATGGACGACAAACTTAATTCGTCTGTACGAGCGCGGGTGGCTCTACGGCGTGTTTTCCCGCGACGATCTGATCGCGGTCGCAGGGGCGTATCGGATCAAACAGTGGGATGAGAAATACCGGTACGAATTACCGGATCAAGAAGAGGGAAATATTCTCTATGTTTCATTCTTTGCCTCGGAATCGGACGACATGAGCGAACCCTTGAAATTCCTCCGGCATTTCCTGCGGGAGAACCCGGATATTAACGAACTGATTTATTACAAGAAGAATGGTGCTGTCCGCAGGCGGCACTTTCGTTTGAATCATGCCATTGTGAAAAAAGAAGGGCATCGCGGAAGACATACAGATCGGCGTTATTGCCTGTTAAAAGAACGCATCAATATCATCCCACCAGATATTCTGCCTGCCGCAAATCCCTATGAAGTCCTCAGACAGCGGATCAA
Organism: Candidatus Omnitrophota bacterium; assembly: GCA_023819025.1. Lineage (GTDB taxonomy): Bacteria > Omnitrophota > Omnitrophia > Omnitrophales > Aquincolibacteriaceae > JAMWDC01. The sequence goes on from JAMWDC010000029.1 coordinate 11,417, forward strand.
GGTGATGCCTCCGGAAGAAATCCTTGAACCTGTATCTTTAGTTTCGTAAAAGGATTGCTCTTGGCGCCGGACTTGAAAAGATGAGGGGAATTCGGTAGACGGCCGATCGCGGCCGGTTTATACTACGGGCGCCTTGGGTCATCAGAAGGAAATTGTTTTCCATTCAATCGCAAGACGGAGGGAAAATACCATGAAGAAAGTTTTGGTTTGCCTGTTGGTTTTGACGCTCATGTTTACTTGTGTTCCCTTGAATGCCTCTGCTGTCAATACAGCGGTTCACGGCAAGATTACGGGGAAGAGTACTGTCGCCGGATTGGTCTCGTTGATTATTTGGCCGGGCCTCGGGCAGTACCTCAACGATAATGAAACGAAGAAGAACGTAACGCATGCCATTCTGGGCTTGACGGGAATCTTCCGCCTCTGGTCAGGTTGGGATGCCTTCATTGCCCGGCAAGGAGGAAGGTGGGACGGCAAGATTTGATACCTTGACGATCTCTTTCCTTACCAAATTTTCATGACAGTCCAAAGTCCAAAGGCCAAATCCCGGAAAGGGAACCCGCGTGCTTTCCATAAAGAGTTCGAAGAGACGGCCCTTGCCCATTTAAACGCCATGTATGCCTTGGCAATGCATTTGACTCACAACAAAGCCGACGCCGAGGACTTGGTTCAGGAAACCGTGATCAAGGCCTATCGGGCCTTCAAGAATTTTGAACAAGGGACCCATATCAAGGCTTGGCTCTTCACGATTCTCCGGAACACGTTCATTAATGAATACCGGAGAAGGAAAAAATCCCCGGTGCAGCCTGCCCAAGAAGGGGATCCTGAGTTTTCCTTCTATGCGACCGCGTTCGAGCAGAAACAAAAAAATCCGGACAACGTCCGGATCGAAGATCTTCAGGATGCCTCGAAGCT
>JAMWDC010000030.1:0-4414 GCA_023819025.1 Candidatus Omnitrophota bacterium
GTTTAATCAGCGTTGTCCCCTGTTTGGATACCCCGGTATGTGATATGCAGACCCGACGGTTCAATGAAGAGGCTTCGAAGCTTTCGCAGGATGTCATGGTTTTGACAGTCAGTGTGGATCTCCCGTTTGCTCAAGCCCGTTGGTGCGGGATGGCAAATGCCCGACAAGTGACGACACTCTCTGACCACCGGGAGACCTCATTTGGAAAGGCTTATGGAGTTCTGATCAAGGAATTGAGACTTCTGTCTCGCGCCATTTTTATTGTGGGTCCGGATGACCGAATCAAGTATGTGGAATACGTCCAAGAGATAACTCAAGAGCCAGATTATGCCAAGGCCCTTGAGGCATTGAAATCGGTCGCCGAAGTTTAAAGGGTGTCGGGTAACGATGAGAGATTCATTTCCAGGGATATCTGTGGGTCTCTGGGGTTTTCTAAGTTTCTTCCTTTTGTTTCAATCCCCTCCGTCCTTATTTTCACAGGATGCTTCCGCCGCACAGTCGGCTTTTGAAGAGGGGATCCGTTTTGAAAATGAAGGAAATCTTTTGATGGCTGAGAAGCAATTTAAGAATGCCATTGAGATTAATCCTGCGAATCCCGATTACCATTTTCACTTAGCCAATGTCTATGCCATGCGCCACGATCGAATGGTTTCCAAGGGATCGGCCGAGGCAGGAGGTCCGGAACTTCAAATGGCAGCGGGCGAACTCGAACAGGCCGTGATGTTGCGTCCGGATGATATTGCAGCCCTTTACAATTTGGGTATCGTTTACAAAGGGCAGAAGCGGTTTGAAGAAGCGCGGGAACAATTCCGAAAGGTCCTGCGTCTTGCTCCATCCTCCGTGCATGCGATGATGCAGATCGGAGCCAGTTATGAAGAACAGGGATTTTTCGACGATGCCAAAGATAGTTACCTTAAAGCCAACGAGATGGATTATAAAAATCCGAATATCCAGGCAGCCCTCCACGATTTGGAGATTCGTCGGCAGGAAGCCCATGAACGGATACTTGCCGAAACCGCGAGTTCCCGCTTGAATTCCAGAGCCGGGCTTGGGGCCTACGAGTTTTATCGCAGGACCGGTCAGACTTATCAAAATGAATCCGGAGAAGGCAATCAGAATATTCAACAAGCCCTTCCTTATTTGGGCGCGATGCTGGTTGAGCAATTTTTAAAGAAACGTTCGGATTTCGGTTTCGGAAATCAAGACGAAGAATAAAGGGATAAAGGGAATCTGGGAGCCCCAAGGGCCATGAGCATGATTGACCGGGTTGATACAATTTTTTTTGATGCGGGAGGAACTCTGTTTCGTCCTTATCCTTCGGTTGGCGAAGTCTACCGGGACGTCGCGAGCCGTTATGGATGCCGCGCCAAAGCCGACGAAATCGAAAAATTTTTTCAGGAGGCTTGGCTGAAACGCGACGGGCTTGCAGATCTGGCAAGTCACTCGAGCGAGAAGATCGAAAGGGAATGGTGGCGGGGTTTGGTTTCCGACGTCTTCGGGCATTTTGATCCCATCGGAAAATTCGATGCCTTCTTTGAAGAACTGTACGATGTCTTTGGGGCCCCGGAATGTTGGCGGCTCTACCCCGAAACGCTGGACGTTCTCCGGGAACTGAAAAAGAGGAAAAAGCAATTAGCCATTATCTCCAATTGGGATTCGCGTCTTTTTAGGCTTTGTCATGGACTGGGTCTGGATGAGTATTTTGATTTTGTGCTCGCTTCCGCCGTCTTTGGTGCGGCAAAGCCAAGTCCCAAAATCTTCCAGGAAGCCCTTCGAAAAGCCGGCTCTTCAGTCCATGAAGCCGTTCATATTGGCGACAGTTTTGAGGACGATATTCAGGGGGCATTACGAATCGGGATGGAGGTCATTTTGGTTGATCGCGGATTCTCCGGAAGACATCGGGATCGGTCACGGATACCGGATGTCAAAACGATCCATAGTCTAAATGAACTTTTGTGAAATTTTCAAGTCGAAAGCCTTAAGTTATGAGAACTCCTTGCCGAAAATAGTTTGAGGTACAAACATCCTAACAAGATTCGTGAGGGGTAAATATTTATTTTTCTTTTTAGGCTGAATGATTATAATAAAAGTGCTTTAAAACCCAAGGGAGGTAATTCATGAAAAAGATAATGGTTCTGGCACTTATTGCGATGGTCATTTGCAGCATTCCGGCCTTTGCGAATAAGATTCAGGATGATGCCAAATCCACCGACTATGTTGTCAAAGCGCCTGCGATGGCGTTGCGTGGTTTAGGCAATATCGTCATTGCACCGGCGGAGATTTTTACCCACGGATATCAAGGCACGATGGAAGGCCGTCCGATTGTGGGGACACTTCAGGGGCTCGGGGATGGCATTATTTGGTGCTTGGATAGCGTTGCACGGGGTGCGTGGGATGTTGTTACAGCGTTAGCGCCGAAATATAACGGTGCTCCGCCAACCCACGAGTGCAGCTGGAAGTAATTTCTAAATTTTTGTTTCGTGATTTTTGTGCGAAAGGGCGAGGACGGGACTCCTCGCCCTTTGTGCCTCCAGGTGCCAATCGAGTGGGGGGTTAGTTTGGTAGACAAACGCGATGACTCATCGCACTCGGAAGCAAGTTCACCATTCTTGATAAAAGAATTCTATAAAAACCCAAACACCGTAAATATGACCCCTCATTTTAAAAGAGAGGATGTTATTTACGGGACTTTTGCAAAATGACCTTCGAACCGCCCGTTTTTTTCGACGATTGGCTGCAATAGATTGAGTCTTATCAATGATGCAGCCTACCATATAGACCTAGGAGTCTTCATTTTGCAAAGATCCAGCTATTTACTTTCTTTTGGTAGATCGTTCCCTTGTCGTCAAGCAAATGACTTGAACATTGTTGTGAAAGGTGACTTATGAAAAAGATTTTAGTTTTTCTGGTCGGCATCTTCATTTTTTCTGCGGCTTCAACCGATGCCAAAGGAACCGATTATCTTATTCGATTCGGGCAAATGGAAAAGATGTCATCGGGGTATGAGCTTTCCCGCGAAACAACCGTGATTCCTTTCCGATTGAAAGAGACCGGATTTCTTTTCGGTTTTACGGTTCAGCATCTCAGGGGAGAACCGTTTACCGGATACCAGATCATCCGCCTCCCGTCCTCACCGAAACAGATATCCGGACAACCGGGTTCTGGCGAAGTATCACAAATGGGGCAATCTTTCCGGTCCAATCCTAAGGTCCGCAGCGGATTCTGGAGCGAAGCCATCTGGTTTGAAGAAGGGGACCCCTTGGGAAAGTGGAAAATCGAAATTTATCTGGACAACGTTCTGGAAAAAATTATCGAATTCACTGTAGTCCCTGACGAAAGAAATTACGGAGATCAAGGATTGACAAGGCGATCGACTGGTGACGACAGCTGGAATCAGAACTGACGTTATCCTGTCCTGAGAAATTCTCAGCTTCAAACAATCCGAAATATTTTTTTATGATGGGTGGATGGGGGCATTCTAACCCTGCTCCGAGGGACCTCGCCGACGTCCTCGAATCTTGACACCGGCTGGGTCTTGGGATAACCTTTCTACCTAATTTTCAAAGCGATTCTGTAAGTACAATTAGGGGACGGGATGGCTTCTTTTAATATTCTTGTTTTGGATCTGGAAACTCAAAAGTTATTCAGCGAAGTCGGACGGTCCCGACTGGAAAGGCTTAAAATTTCAGTTGTAGGCATCTATGATTATGTTACGGATCAGTATTTAGCCTATGAAGAAAAAGACATTGTAAACCTGGAAAAACGCTTGCGGGATGCCGATCTGATCGTGGGATTCAATATCGAACGCTTTGACTTACCGGTTTTGGAACCTTATCTGTTTGTCCCGGTTAAGAATCTTCCAGTACTCGATCTTCTGAAGGATATTGAAAAGACACGGGGGCACCGCGCGGGTTTGAATCATATCGCACGTCCGACACTCAAGCAGCAAAAATCGGGTCAGGGGCGCGATGCAATTGCTTTATTTAAAGAAAACCGTATGGAGGAACTCAAGCGTTACTGTTTAGATGACGTCCGCCTGACGAAGGAGATTTACGATTTCGGCTGTCGTGAAGGGAAAGTATATTTTACCTCGGATCGTGACTACAAGACTTATGAGATACCTGTTTTTTGGAAACAGGCCACTGAAGAGTTCATCCGGCGCAAAGGTTCTGTTACACAAAATTTTCCGGTAAGTTTATTTTGACCATGCCATCCCTTTGTTGAACAGCCTGCGCGGAATATCTCCCCGGATATTTTTTCTGGATATTTTTTCTTGCCGCAGGTTTTGCGATTCATTAATATGAGAACAAGGGAGGCTGGAGTTTTGAACGATCCGGGCTGCTCTCGTGCGGTGGGTGGTTTTTTCATAAAGCCTTCTTTGTTTCGGATGTGTTCGGTCGATTCCATACCGCAA
>JAMWDC010000030.1:4424-12258 GCA_023819025.1 Candidatus Omnitrophota bacterium
TTTAAGGAATTGCTGATGCCCTTTCTTTTATGTTGGCTGACCCTCAACTTTATTTTTATGGCAGGGTATTTAGTCAAGGCGGCTAATCTGATCATTGGGCGGGGGGTCCCTTTGCTCGAAACCCTGTATGTGTTATTTTTGGCTTTGCCGGAGATGATCAGCTACACGGTTCCCATCAGTATCCTGACGGCTATTTTAATTGTCTACGGAAATTTCTCGCAGAATAATGAGATCCGTGCAGTGAAGGCATCAGGCATTCATCCCTTCTTCGTGATAGTGCCGGCGTTATTGGTTGGACTCGCTTTGAGTTTCGTAATGTTTATCTTTAATGATCAGATCACGAGCAATGCGGGTTTTCTTCTCCGTCGCATCACCAAGCAATTAGTGGTGAAGCATCCTCAAGCTCTCATTGAACCGGGGCGTTCTAAAACATTGAATGAGAACATCACTTTTTTTACCCGCGAGCTTAATGGAAATTTCATGAAAGACATTGTGATTTACGAAAATGAGGGTTCGGAGACTCCGGTGCGTACCATTGTTGCAGAAAGCGGGGAGATCATCCCCGTCCAAGGCGGTCAGGATGCGAAAGTTCGCCTCTATAACGGGAGCGTTTCCGATGCGGAGGACAAAGGGGTGCAGGCCGTTCATTTCAAGACTTTTTGGTTCGCGCTTCTGGGCAGGTCCGAGTTTAAGAACCTTCGAAAGAAAATGAGGGATTTTACTCTCGCCGAGTTGTTGGTGAAATACGAAACCGAATCGGCAGTGTTATCGGAAGAAGACAAACGGGAATTATGGGCGGCATTTCATAATCGTATTGCCTTTGCTTTCGGCAGTTTTATCTTCGTTTTTATCGGTATTCCAATCGCCATCCTCGTGCGCCGAGGCGAAATTGCATTAAGCTTTGCGATTTCAATGGCGATGGCGTGCCTCTATTACATTCTATTTGTCGGCGCCAAGACCCTCTCGATCCGCGGTTTTATGCCTCCATTTTTTGCGTTTTGGCTTCCCAATATCATGCTCATTGCGGTCGGCGTTTATCTGATGCGGCGATCGATTCTGTCCTAGCCCGATGGGGTTGGTTTTCCCCATATTTTTCGGATCTACGGAGAGGATGTTATCCGTGCGGAATTTAGAGATGGCCTTTGATTACGAGATTGGGGAGATCGGTGAACTTTTTCAAGAGGAAATGTGGGCTGTAGCTGCGCATCTCTTCGAGCGTAGTTTTCGGGTCAGGGGTGAACCAGGGGAAAGCTGCAGAGTGGATGTGTATTACGGATTCGGCATCACGACTCGCCGCCATGTCATCCGGAAGATCGCCGACGTAGAGGAATCGCTTTTTGGCGCCGAGTTTTTTGGCAGCCTCGATCAGAGAATAGGGATGTGGCTTGCGCAGGGACTGTTTGAGCTGTTGTTCCGCCCTTCGAACTTCGTCGATGGTGACCAGAGTGTTGAAATATTCAAGCAAGCCGAAACGTTTCAGAGAATAAATGGCCTCAAAACGGGTCCGCCCCGTGGCAATTCCGAGAAGAATTCCTAAACGCCTCAATTTTTCGAGAGTGGACTTACGCACAATTGGTTTTTCCCGGTGAATCAATCCGCGTTTCTTCCAATACATCGGTTGTTTGCGTTCGATGGTCTTGAATAAATCCTTTCCGAGATAAACCTCCTGAAAGATCCTTGCAATTTTTTCAATGCGGATGGCACGGGGTCGTCCAAACATGTCCGTGATTCCGCTGACCCGGAGCGGACGCTTTTTGATCGACTGGACGAATTTACGAATCTTCATCACTTGTTTCAAGTGCCGGATGGTCCGCTGTTTCACGGGACGGGTGGTGAGATAAATCAGGAGTCCGTAGCAGCAGTCCCAATCGTCGTTGAAACCGCCCAGGAGCTTGAAATCGTTCACATCATAGGCGGACAGGAGTGAGATCTGTTTTCGTTTAAACGAGGGGACAAAAAATGGAACCGTATCGGCTGTCAGATAAATCTCGACGGTCCACCGGATGGCGTCGAGGTAAGAACGGCGGGTGTCAATCAGGACATTGTCGATATCAAAAATAACCGCTTCAAAGGCAGGTTGCTTGAATTTATTCATGCATATCAGTGTAACTTAGTTGTTGGGCTTATGTAAAGCACCTTTTGAAAAAAGGGCAACTCTGTGTTAACATGACGTTCCCAAAATTGATCTTAGGACACAGGGCGGCGTAGCTCAGTTGGCAGAGCAGGGGACTCATAAGCCCCGTGTCGGGGGTTCGATTCCCTCCGCCGCCATGCGCAAATTCAAATTTTGAGTGCCGCACGGTTGTTGACTGATACAGTAACTATCGCATCTGTTACCGCCAGCCTCACGATTGCGTGATCCATACCGCAATGGGATGTCACAAAAATGGACTTCTCGGAACGATTTGAACGTCATCTGCTTGATCGAAAAATGATTTTGCCTGGCGAAAAGATTTTTGTCGCATGCTCCGGCGGCCCGGATTCGGTTTGTCTTTTTTTTCTGTTAATAACATTGGCGAAGAAATGGGGGTGGGAAATCGGGCTTTTGCATTTCAACCATGGATTGCGCAGACGAGCTGCGGGGCAAGATGAGGCCTTTGTTAAACGCCTGGCCCGGAGGTTTCGCGTGCCATTCTATACCGGCCGATCCCAGGTTCTTAAACTGGCACGACGTGATCACGAGTCTCTCGAAGAGGCGGCAAGAAAAGCCCGATACGATTTTTTCTCGAAAGCCGCAACGGATCATGAAATTTCGAAGGTGGCTTTGGGACATACTCAAAACGATCAGGCGGAAACGGTGCTCATGCGTGTGCTTCAAGGAACAGGGCTGCGGGGGCTTTCTGGAATCCGGGAAGTCGTCCGGGACGGGAAATTGACGTTTATTCGGCCCCTGCTGAATTTTACGAGACAAGAAATTCTGGACTATCTTCACGATCAGAGGATCTTCTACCGCGAAGATCGGAGTAACCGGTCGTTGCGTTTTCTTCGGAATCGGATCCGAAAAAAACTTTTGCCGCATCTTCAGCGTGAATTCAACCCGCAGGTCGTTGCCGCACTGGCACGTATTCCCGTGATTGTTGCTGAAGAAAACGAGGCTTTGGATCAGTTTGCAGAAAAAGCTTGGGACAAAATTCTAAAAACGCGGAAACGTTCTCGGATCGATCTTCGCCGGAAGGCCTTTTTGGCCCTTCCTTCGTGTTTACAATTCCGGATTATCGATCAAGCACTCAAAAGGCTAGATGTGCGAAGCGGTTTAAATTTTGACGCGTGGCAGAAACTAAAAGATAATCTTTACCGGAAACGCTTTCAATATTCCTTACCGCGTGATCTCGATTTGGCAATAAGGCATTTCACCATATCCCTTTACAGGAAACCGTTACAAGGGCGTACCCGATGACAAAGAAATTTGCTATCCGGAACGGGCCATGATAGACTATATCACTTTGTGGAATGAGGTAACTTATAGCAATGAATGAGGTTAAGAAAAAAAGAGATCGGAATTTATACGGAACGGGCCGAGATCGCCGATCCCAAAAGGAACCCGAAACAGAACGGAAACGTCTTGTCATTCTTTTTCTGATTCCTTTAGTTTTTTTTATTATTCTCCAGGTTTTTATTTTCCCCAGCTTTGATGTTCGCTCGATGACGTATTCCGAGTTTTACCAGATGGTCCTAGAGAATCCCAAGACGCAAGATATTGCGTCGGCGGAATTGATCGAAGACGTCATTCGCGGCAAACTCCGAACAGGGACGTATTTTCAAGTTCACATCCCTCCCAATGATCCGGAATTGATACCGCTTTTGCGGCGCCATGTCCCCAATTTTACGGTGAGCCCTCCCCAGCTTTTTTGGCGCAATCTGTTTTATTCCGTGATGCCGGTTTTGCTTCTGATCGGGTTTTTCTGGTTTTTTGTTTATCGGGGAGTCCAACAGGGCGGCGGCAAAATATTTTCCTTTGGTAAGTCCCGTGCGAAACTTTCCGTGAATGACAAAAAGCGCATTACCTTTGAAGATGTGGCAGGGGTTGAGGAAGCGGAAGAAGAGCTTGTGGAGATTATTGAATTTTTAAAAGATCCTCTCAAATTTCAAAAGTTGGGTGGGCGGATTCCAAAAGGAGTTTTGCTGATGGGACCGCCGGGCACGGGAAAGACACTGCTGGCGAAAGCCGTGGCCGGTGAAGCGAACGTTCCGTTTTATTCGATCAGCGGATCGGATTTCGTTGAAATGTTTGTCGGTGTTGGCGCTGCCCGGGTTCGCGATCTTTTTGATCAGGCGAAACGGGCCGCCAAAGCCAGCGGACGGGGTGCGATTGTTTTCATTGATGAAATTGATGCCGTGGGGCGCCAACGTTTTGCCGGGATCGGCGGTGGTCATGACGAAAGGGAACAAACCCTGAACGCGTTGCTTGTCGAAATGGATGGATTTGATACGCAAGCCGGCGTCATTTTGATCGGGGCCACTAACCGTCCGGATGTGCTAGATCCGGCATTGCTCAGGCCGGGACGATTTGATCGTCAAATTGTCATTGATCGGCCGGATATCAAAGGACGGGAGGCCATCTTAAAAGTTCACACGCGGGAGATTAAGGTCGATCCGAGCTGTGATTTGATGAAGCTGGCTCGTCAAACGCCCGGGTTTTCAGGGGCTGATTTGGCCAATCTCGTTAACGAGGCCGCACTTTTGGCGGCTCGCCGCAATAAGGACAAAGTGACACAAACGGAATTGGAGGAGTCCATTGAGCGCGTGATGGCCGGTCCGGAAAGAAAAAGCCGGGTGATTTCCAAGAAGGAGAAAGAAGTTGTTGCCGTCCATGAGTCGGGGCATGCCCTGTTAACGTTGTTGGTGATGGGATCCACGGATCAACTTCATAAAGTTTCGATTATCCCCCGAGGGACCCAGGCATTGGGTTATACCCTCAATCTGCCCTTGGAAGATCGTTATTTGATTTCGGAGAAGGAGTTGTACGACAAGATTACCGTTCTTTTTGGCGGACGGGTGGCGGAAGAGATGATTTTCAATTCGATTACAAGCGGGGCGCAGAATGATCTTGAAATCGCAACCTTATACGCACAACGGATGGTTTGCGAATTCGGGATGAGTCAGAAGTTAGGCCATCTGACGTTCGGCAAGAAGGACCGCCAAATTTTCCTGGGACGCGATTTGTTACGTGAAAAGGATTATTCGGAAAATACGGCGATCCTCATTGATGAAGAGGTCCGCCGAATTGTCGACGAATGCTACCAGAGGGCCCGCGAACTTCTCAAGACCAATGAAAATCAACTGCGAAAACTTGCGGACCGGCTTTTGGAAAAGGAAGTTTTGGAAGCTGAAGAGATCAAGGAAATTGTGGGTTTGAAAGCGCCCCCCGCACCACTTACCGAAAAAATAAACGATGGGAGTGCTGGCTCTGGGGAACCTCCGAAATGATTTGGACCATTCGGGATCGCGAGATCCGGTTGGAAAAAACTTTATTGATGGGGATCGTCAATATTACCCCGGATTCTTTTTCTGACGGCGGTGAATTTTTTAACCGTGAAAAAGCGATTGCAAGGGCCTTCCAAATCGAAAGCGAGGGGGCAGACATTCTGGATCTGGGCGCGGAATCGACGCGTCCCCACGCAGGGCCCGTCCCTAGAGAAGAGGAATTAGGCCGGATCCTTCCAGTTCTCCGCGGAATACGCAAAAGAATCCGGATTCCGATTTCAGTGGATACGACCAAACCCGAAGTCGCGCGACTCTGCCTTCAAGAGGGGGCTCACATTGTCAATGATGTCAGCGGATTAAAGCTTTCGGGACCCGCGATGGCCGAAACCGTCCGAGAATTTCGAGCCGGCCTCATTCTGGTGCATCGGCGGGGGACCCCTCAAACCATGCAGCTCCTAACGGATTATGAGCATGGGGTTGAAGATGTTTTAAACGAATTGAAGGTTAGTCTCGAGAGTGCCTTGGCGTTCGGAATTGATTCGAATCAGTTGGTGATAGATCCGGGGCTTGGATTTGCCAAGACGGCCGAGCAGAATATAGCGATTTTGTCTGAACTTGAAAAATTCCATCGGTTCGAACGTCCGGTATTGCTCGGGCCTTCACGCAAGTCCTTTATCGGGAAAGTGACGGGAAAGGTGGTCGATGATCGGGAATTCGGAACCGCCGCCGTCGTTACTTACGCCGTCTTTAAACGTGTTCAAATTTTAAGGGTTCACAACGTTCACGCGATGCGTGACGCCGTCCGCATGGCGGAGGCAATTCGAGAGACGAAAGGGATCAACTATGTCGGGGCATTCCAAATGGGCGAGCATTAAACATAAGAAGGCTGCAGTGGATGCGAAACGCGGCCGGATCTTTACGAAACTTATCCGTGAACTTACTGTGGCGGCAAGGACCGGTGGCGGGGATCCCAATAGCAACCCCAGATTACGTACGGTGATCGATGCCGCAAAAAATGCGAACATGCCGGCGGAGAATATCGAGCGGGCGATTAAGAAAGGTACCGGTGAAATCGAAGGTGTCACCTACGAGGAAGTGATTTATGAGGGATACGGCGTTCAAGGGGTTGCGATGTTGGTTCAGTGCCTCACCGATAATAAAAACCGGACAGCCTCCGAAATCAGGAACATTTTCAATAAATATAACGGTTCGATGGCCGGAGCGGGATCCGTGGCTTGGATTTTTGAGAAAAAGGGGCTGATTGTGATTTCCAAGAATAAAGCCACCGAAGACTCGCTGATGGAGGTTGCGTTAACTGCTGGAGCGGAAGATCTTTCTCAGGAAGGGGATCGATTCGAAATTACGACGAATCCTCAGGATTTTGAAGCTGTCAAAGAGGCTTTGAAGCAAGCCAAAATCCCGACGGAATCAGCCGAAATCACGATGATTCCCAAAAGTCAGGTTCCAGTGAGCGCAGAGAGCGCCCGTTCGGTTCTGAAACTCATCGATGCCCTAGAAGAGCACGATGATGTTCAGAATGTTTACGCGAATTGCGATATTCCCGATGAGGTTATGAAGGAGATCGAATGATCGTCCTCGGCGTTGATCCGGGTTTAAAACATACCGGGGTGGGACTAGTGACGTCCCACGGGCGCCAATACGAATTGCTTCACTTTGAAATCCATAGCCCCAAGCCGGACCTGCCGCTGTCCGCGAAGCTTCAAAGTATCCACGAGTTCCTTACCGGTATTATCCGCGAATACCATCCGGATGTCCTCGCCTTAGAGGACGTTTTCTATGGGACCAATGTCCAATCGATGGTGAGGATCGGTGAAGCCCGTGCCTGCGCGATGTTGGCCGGTTCCCAGATGGGGGTGCGGGTCGTAGAATATATGCCGACACGGATTAAAGAGTCCGTGACCGGCAATGGACGCGCCAGCAAAGAACAAATCCAAAGCATGGTGAGAAATCTACTTCAACTCAGGGGTTCTCTCCCGCCGGATGGGGCCGATGCTTTAGCGGCGGCAATCTGCCATTTAAATTCCCAGCGTCATTTCGAATCGAAAGAACCAGTATCGAAAAAAAGGCGTTGGAACGTGAGTCCATTGAATGTTTAAGATTTGGGAGGTGTCGTCACGGGGGGCCATCCCCAAATCAATTTTTTGATTTTCCGTATCTTGAGTGTAAAATTCCACACCGGAATCGCTATGTACGAATATTTAACCGGCCGTTTAATCAAAAAAACACCCACCCAAGTGGTACTCGATGTCGGGGGAATCGGCTATCAGATTCAAATTCCCGTATCGACGCACGCATCGTTGCCGAGTTTGGGGGAAACAGTTAAGATTCTCACCTATTTCCAGGTGCGGGAAGATGCCCAAGCCCTCTACGGTTTTTTTACAGAAGAAGA
>JAMWDC010000031.1 GCA_023819025.1 Candidatus Omnitrophota bacterium
AGTGTCAAGACAACGGTCCCGGCAGAGGCTAAGTTATGCGACTCACGGTCAAAGCCGTTTTTGAGAAGAAAAAAAAGCGCGAGAAAATCGTCGCGCTCACGGCCTATGACTATCCTTTGGCGAAAATTTTGGATGACGAGGGAATTGATATTATTTTAGTCGGTGATTCCGTGGGGATGGTTTTACTCGGCTATGATACGACGATGCCCGTGAGTATGCGGGACATGATGCATCACGCCCGTGCTGTATCGCGTGCGGTCAGGAATGCTTTGGTGGTTGCGGATATGCCGTTTGGGGCTTATTCCGAGCCTGCCGGCGCTCTTCGGAATGCGAAACGTTTCATCAAAGAAGCAGGAGCCGATGCCGTCAAATTGGAAGGCGGACGCAAGATTCAGACGTGTATTAAGGCACTGATTCAGGCCGGTATCCCTGTCATGGGGCACCTTGGCATGACTCCCCAATCCTTCACCCAGCTTGGGGGTTACCGAGTTCAAGGACGCAGTGTGCATGAAGCCAATTCCATTTTGAAGGACGCGCTGTTGTTGGACAAACTCGGTGTTTTTGCCATCGTTCTGGAGTGCATTCCTTCCTTGCTTGCCCAAAAAATCACACGCCGGGTTAAATGCCCCACAATTGGAATCGGTGCGGGTCCGGCAACCGATGGCCAGATTCTTGTGCTTCATGATATGCTTGGGTTTGAGGGGCATGTCCGCCCCAAATTTGTCCGCAGGTATGCGGCCTTGGAGAGGATCGCCCGAGATGCTGTGAAGGCTTATCGCCAGGATGTCCTCGCCGGTAAGTACCCTTCCAAGGATGAAAGTTACTAAGGGCACCTAAGGTTCTGTTGAAATCCTAACACATTGTCCGTTGTCCGCCGTGCTAACCGTTGGATCCGTACTCCCGGCAGGATCACAAGGGAAATCTCAAGCAAAGGTTTTCAACATAGACATACACTGTACCTCCGGTACATGGCTTGGGGGCTATCGCAGAAAAGTCGAAACGGGCGGTCCTTTGTTAGATGACGGGAATGATTAAGCTAAACATAACTTAGTTTGACCGTTTTTACCATCGTCCCCTCTCCTTCTTTGAGGGAGCGGGCGGGGTCAGGGTGAAAAACACTGGTTATTCCCCTCACCTTCATCCTCTCCCCCGAGGAGAGAGGGAAAATTGAACAATGAAAACGGTCAAACTGAGTAAACATAAGCTAAACAATTATTGGAAAGATCGAAAAATTTTGATTACCGGATACGAAGGTTTCCTCGGATCCTGGTTGGCAAAGGTTCTTTTGAGTCATCGCGCTAAATTTGGGTGCCTTCCTGTTCCAGCAGTTAATGTTTCATGGTCTTCCGGAGGGAATCCCACTGGTTATTGAGGTAATTCTGCCGCAGTCGCAGCAGGTTTTCAGCACCTTGGCAGGACCGTCTCATGCCACGACAAGCTCGTAGTCTTGAGGTTAGTGATAGCCGCCGCATTTTTGGCATCGATACCGCATCCGTTGATACTCCAGATACCCCTGAAGGCTGTCCGATATGACGCCCCATCACCCGGTCCTTGGCAAGGGCCATATCACACTTGGCACAGGCGGGTCTCAGCGGACTTTTCCAAAGTTTTTTAGACGCAGCAAACTTTTCGTTGTTTCTTTCCCAATGTTACGTTGCAGTTTGCTAACGACATTTTCAATATCCGTCATCGTGACCGTGGGCGTGTCCCACATTTCTTCAACCTGCCGTGCCAATCGACCTGCCAGTTCCTTTTTGATCTTCTCTTTCTCGAAATTCATAAACGTCTCTCCTGGCGGATTCCTTGATGGATTTGGGATTATTACCAATTGCTGAAACAGGGTACACCCGTAAAGACAAAGTAGTAGATGTTATGAGCGAAAAGGGATAAAATATTTCATCAACGTGTCGGGGTCCCGTAATGGGAAGTCCTACCGCCTGTTAAATGAAGAAGGTTGCGGGCGTACCTTTGGTTGTTTTGGCAAGTCTAACGCCGGACGTCGTAAGGCCTTGTGATTTGTGGGAGGGAAAATGATCCGTACAAAAATCAAAGGCATACCTCCTATCATCATCCTACCTTTCCCGTTGAGGGAGGATTCATTTCATGCGCATCCTTGTTGCTGAAAAAGATCCGGCCGTTCGCAGTCTTATCATAACCCGATTGGTTCATCGGCATTATGAGGTCATCGAATGTAGTCAAAGCGAAGATGTTTTGCGGGCCTTGGAGCGCGAAAGGGCGGATCTGATTCTGATTTCGACTCAGATGGAAAGGGTGGGCGGTAAACTTTTAATCGAAAGAATCCGCGAGCGTTCTCATCTGGCTAGTGTTTCCGTGATTGTGATGGCCGAAGAGGATCAGTTGGCGGAACTTTTAATGATTAAAGAACGGGGTTTTGACGATTTTCTCATCAAACCTTTCAGCCCGCTGGATCTGCAGCTTCGGGTGGCTCTGAATATTGCACGCAATCATGAGAAGATTCGAACCAATGCCCTGACTCATCTTCCGGGCAATCACACGATCGAAAAAATCATTCGCAAGAAAATCGAAGAGGGGGAAAAATTTTCCGTACTTTATGTCGATATCAATCACTTCAAATCATTCAACGATCTTTACGGTTTTGAAAAGGGCGATAACGTGATCCGCCAAACCGCCAATATTTTACTGCAGACCGCGGAAAAGGTTCTCCCCAACGAGGACTGTTTCGTCGGGCATATTGGGGGGGATGATTTTATCGTTGTCTTGGGGGTTGAGCATGAAGAGGCTTTCGCACGCACCTTCATTGCTGAATTCGACAGGATCATTCCCACTTACTATAACGAGGCCCATCAAAAACAAGGTTATGTCCGGGTAACGAACCGCCGGGGGAAACGCGAGACCGTTCCTTTGATGTCCTGTTCGGTGGCGGCATGCAATAATGTCCGGCGCCCTTACAAAAATCTCGGCGAAATTGCCCAAGATGCCGCTGAGGTCAAAAACTTCCTGAAGATGCAGCCGGGGAGTCATTACTTAAGGGACCGTCGCCATGAACCCCTGGATCGGCTCGAAAAGGCCGCCGAGCTTTTGGTTCAAGATGCGAAAAACAAAAAGGAGCCAAGCCGGATCGATCCCTTGGGGCAGGCGCTGATGAATGCCGGATTAATTAATCAAGAAGCGCTGGATGCGGCATTGAAAAGACATTTGGAGACCGGAAAACGATTGGGGCAGACCTTGATTGATATGAATCTTATCCATAGCGATGATGTGGGAGCCATGCTTGAAAAAAAATTGGGAGTTCCTTATGTCAGCCTCATGAAAACGGCGATCTCACGCGAAATGATCCGGCTTTTTACGTTAGAGTTTATGAAATCCCATCGGGTGGTACCGCTTGAGATTACCCAGCAAGGACTGAGGTTGGCCCTATGTGATCCTTTTGATTTGCGGACCCTGGATGCCATAGAGAATATTACGGGTTTGAAGCCGGTGCCTTGTCTCGCCTTGGAGGACGAGTTTGAGGAGTTTATCGAGCGGCACACGGGCGACGTGGTCCTAGAGGAGAAGATCGGCTGATTTAGCTGGGGATTTTTTCTACATTCCGAATATTCCAAGATAAGAAGGTCACTGCTTCTTACGGAAAAGGACATTCACTTTTCATGAAGACTGTTATCCGTATCGGGACTCGTGGAAATACGCTTGCACTGTATCAAGCGGAACTTGTTAAGGCTCAAATCTTGAAAGATTTTTCGCTTCTGTCCGTGGAGATTGTTAAAATTAAAACGAGCGGGGATATGATCCGTCGAGGGAAGACTCTTTTATTTGAAGCCAAACGCAATTATACGCGGGAGATCGAAGAAGCCCTTCTTCGGTCCGAGATTGATTTAGCAGTTCACAGCGCCAACGACTTAGCCAGTCATCTTCCTGAGGGATTAAAGATCGGTGCGGTACTCGAACGCGAAGATCCTCGTGACTGCCTCGTCAGCAAAGATAAGAAAAAACTCGCCGAACTTCCTGCAGGGGCTTGTATTGGGGCGAGCACCTTGCGCAGGGAGAGGCAGCTTCTGAAGAGGAATCCAGGCTTTATTGTCAAAGAACTTCACGGCAATGTGGAAACGCGGGTTCGTAAAATTGCAAGCGGCGAGTATGACGCCATTGTTTTGTCTTACGCAGGGTTGAAACGGTTGAGCCTCTTGAACTACATCACCGAGATTTTTCCCGAGAAAAGTTTTTATCCTGCCCCCGGGCAAGGGACGATCGCCGTTCAGTCCCGCGTCGGGGATACCGGAGTGGGCGAGATCTTGGGCGCAATTCATCATCTCCCTTCGGGTCAACGTCTTGAGTGTGAACGGGCATTTTTAATGGGTCTAGGCGGTGAATGTCAAATGCCGTGCGGCATAAGCACGGTGATTCAAGGAAATCGGATTAGCGCCACAGGTGCTTTGTTTGCGACCGAAGGACACGAATCCGTCGAGGCAGAGTATGAAGGGGCGAGCAATCGGGCTGCCGAGGTCGGTCAAACCCTTGCCCGTTTGATCCTGGATAAGGGGGGTCGATCAATTCTGGATCAGATTCGAAAGTGGGCCGTTACTAAAAAACCGAGAGCCGGGGGGACAGGATAATAAACTTTCCCCGCGGTTGTTCCATCCTTTTTAATGTGCCCGGGCCGTACACGAGAGTTTTTATCGATGATCGATGCAATGATAAAGATGTTATTAACCGGGCTTCCTGTTTTAGTATCTCGCCGGAGGCAGCAGTTTGCCGCCTCGACACCTCCATGTCTGTCTTAACTCTATCAAATAGATAGAGTTAGCGCTTAATTTCCCACCCGTTTTGAAATGTGGTAAGGCCAGGGTTATAATTTAAGAAGTGATACTATTTTAAAAATACGGGAGCGAGGACCATCAATGGAATTCGACTCGTCCCAGCGAGTCTCCATTCTCATCGTAGAAAATGATCGCAATGTCTTCGACCGGTTAAAAAAGACTCTGGAAGAGGATAGCCGTTTTCCGGCCGCTGTGGATGATGCGGCCACCTTCGAACAAGCCTGCCAAAAACTCAAAAGAGGATCTTATGACATTCTTTTGGTCGATCAGGAATTGGAAGGCCGTTCCGGCCTCGTCCTTCTCGACGAACTGCAGCGGAACAATTTGAATCTCCCTTTTGTTTTAATGACACCCGTATGGGATGACCGCTTAGTTCGTGAGGCCATGAAACGTGGCGTGGCGGATGTCCTCGTGAAAGACGAGAGAGAATTCCAAAATTTGGCGGAAAAATTACAGCGGTCGTACCAGAAATTCCGGAAGGGCTGGCACAATTCCGGTGAGGTGGATTTAGTTTTTAAGGATCTGGAGCTATCCCTCGGACGGGATAACGAAAAGAAGTCGGCGAACTTAGCGATCCGCGATGAAATTACCCACCTTTATAATCACAGCTATATTCAGGAGCGCATTGTTCAAGAGTTCTCGCGCGCTGTGCGTTATCAGTATCCGATTTCATGCCTTTTGGTGGACATCGACCATTTTAAGGCGATTAATGAAAATCTCGGCTATCGGATCGGCGACAGTATCCTCAGGGAATGCGCCGGGCTCCTTTTTGAAAATTGCCGTTTGAGTGATCTTATTGCGCGCTACGGCGGTGGAGAATTTGCCGTATTATTGCCCCACATCAATTATGAAGGCGCGTTCGATCTCGCCAAACGTCTGCTTCGGGCTTTTTCCGAGCATGTCTTTTTAGAAAATACCGAAGATATCAACTTTACCATCTCGATCGGTATTTCTTCATTCCCCGAAGATTCAATGTCAAGCCGTTGTGAACTTCTCGCCTATGCAAGCCAGGCCCTCTGCCGTTCCAAGGCAGCGGGACGGAACCGTGTGACGATGTATCGGGATATTGTTCCAGCCCTTGAGGGGGTCCTGCCGAACTTGAAATTAAGCGAGGAGAAGATTATGGAATTTCAGCGCCGGCTCACCGAAATCTCGGATTACGCACGCCGCGCTTATATCGAGGCTTCCAAGGCTTTGATTGTGGCACTTGAAAGTAAAGACCGTTTTACGGCGGGTCACGCCTCGAGCTGTGCCAAGTATTCGATTGAGGTTGCCGAATCGATGGGGATGGACATGGATGAAGCGGAGGTCGTGGAACATGCGGCGCTGCTTCACGACATCGGAAAGATTTGCATCCCGGACAGCATTCTTTTAAAACCCGCCAAGTTAACCTTTCAGGAATATGAGGTCATGAAGCAGCACCCCTATCTGGGATATAAAATTTTGAAACCTATCAAATTTTTACAAGAGGAGGCGATCCTGGTCCTTCATCATCATGAATGGTTCAACGGCGAGGGGTATCCCTGCCGTCTGGCTGGAAACGAAATCCCACTCGGCGCCCGCATTATTGCTGTGATTGACTCTTACGATACGATGCGCATTGCGGGAGGTCGTTATAAGAAAACCATGCTCGTCGAGGATGCTGTCAATGAGATTATCAATTGCACGGGCACTCAGTTTGATCCCGAAGTTGTCAACGTCTTTATCGAGGGCCTCAAGAGGCGCAAGGAATTGCGGGGTGAGGATTATGATCGGAAACAGCTCGAAAAAATCGTGATGAAATTTCGGGCCCAGTAACGACTGCAAACCCACCCTGTCTTTCGGCGGCCAGATTCCCCTTAAAAGCCATTTTCGGCGTTTGCACGGGACAAGACAGCAGACCTTGCTTCCTGCTTCGGTCTAAGGTATCGCGTGCGGGATCACACGGTTGACTGGAATTAAGAGGTAACCGAAAAAGAACCTCGAATTCTGCTTGAGATTCATCGCTGACTTGTAGCATAATACACCGCTCGTGAAGGAAATATTTTTTTATGAATTCTGTCATTGATATTTCAAGGCCGTTTTTAAATTGATAATGCGTTTTAGATCCTATGGGACTTGAAGCTTTTCCCGAAATCGAGAGTTTTCAGAAATTACCCCGTCAGGTGATTGTTAAAGGCGGCACATCGACCTTCAGCCACGACCAGGGTGCCGAATTACGCGGGATCGTGATCAATAACATCGGCCATGCCATTTGTGATGTGCGGGTCAATGTTGTCATCTTTGATAAAAAGAAACTTCCGGTTTTGAGTACGAGTGCGGCGACGGATCCCGACGCCTTGCCTCAAGGCGGGATCGGCACCTTCGTTTTTCAGCTCAAAAATTACCCGCAGGAAATTTCCGATTATTACCTTTACACCAACTGGAAATTTAATGAGAAAGCCTGATCTTATTTCCTTCGGTTGAAGTCATTCCCCCGGCCTTTGCGGATGTCTCCCGGGAGGTCAGGTTTGTGGTGGCTCCAGAAAGCCTGATCTTATTTCCTTCGGTTGAAGTCATTCCCCCGGCCTTTGCGGATGTCTCCCGGGAGGTCAGGTGTATGGTGGCTCCCTACTGTTTGGATAGTATCTTGAGATGGAGTGCCACGCATTCGGAGAGGGTTTTCAGGTGATAACCGCCCTCAAGAAGTGAAAGGAGCCGGCCTTCGCAATATTCTGAAGCGACTTCCATCGTCCGTTCGGTCATCCAACCGAAAAAATGGGTACTCAAACACATATCCGCCAAAGGATCATTGCGGTGGGCATCGAATCCGGCGGATACAAGAACGGCTTCGGGTTTGAATCGGCGGATCTTCGGCAGGATCGTTTGCTGGAAGGCCGCTTCATACTCCCGGTCACCCGAGCCGGCACTCATCGGACAATTCAGGGTTGCACCGCGGCCGCGGCCGATGCCGGTCTCCGTAGCTGCACCGGTTCCGGGATAAAAAGGATATTGGTGCAGACTGACATAAAGAACCGAAGGGTCCTCCTCGAAGGTATGCTGCGTCCCGTTGCCGTGGTGAACATCCCAGTCCAGAATCAGGATTTTATCAAGAAGGTGATTTTTTTTAAGGTACCGGGCAAGGATGGCGATGTTATTAAAAATACAAAACCCCATGGCCGTGTTGTATTCTGCATGATGTCCCGGCGGTCTTAGAAGTCCGAAACCGTTTGTGATTTTTCCCGCCATCAGTTCATCCGCAAGTGCAAGTGCCCCTCCGGCTGCCCGCTTAGCGACATCAAAAGATTCCCGGGATATTTCCACATCCATCGAATCCAAACAGAAGGCCCCCTCCTTGCAAGCCTCTTCGGCACGGCGAATATATTGAGGGGAGTGGACAGCCTGGATCCATTCATCCTCTGCGATTCTGGAGGTCATGGTTTTTAAATTTTTGAACCAAGGCATGGTTCCAAGATGTTCAATGACGGCGGAAAGCCTTTGGGGTCGTTCCGGGTGCCCTTGGCTCGGGCGGTGTTCCGAATAACAGGGATCGTATAAGAAACCAGTTGTCATTTTTCTTGTGGTCGACGACTAGTTCAAGATAAACTTATTATACGCCAAACGGTCCTCAAGCGGCTTGTTATTGTTGTTTTGCGTCCGAACGGGGCTTCAAGCCAATCATTTTCCAACAATGTGGAAAGGACCATCACCGCGGATTGTGAGGGGCGTTGCCATCCTGTGTGGGATATTTCCATCCAGTACCAGGACGATGAATTTCCCTGCAAGAAAAATCGAAATGATGCCGAATAACATAGGGAGATTTTAGAACCAGCGAGATTTTGATGACGAGTTCTAATCAAAAATACCGCTTCGACCGCCGGGATACTCATTATTACGGACCCGTAAAACGTCCCAAAGAGGGGTATGTTTACCGCGAAGCCAATTTTGTCGAACGGACCGTCCCTTTCCTGATGACGGTTACTGCTTTTCTGGCCATTACAGTGGTTGCTGTGGCGGTGTTTATTTTCGCCGTCGGATACGTCCGGTACGTTTGGGTGGATGGTGTTTCGCCCCGCGTGTATGTTGAAAATACGCTCTATGACATGCTGCATTGGAATAAACCCGAATCCATGTCACGGCTTAAAATGTTGATCTACCAGATCACACACTGGGTATGAGATTTTCCAGCCGTACGGGTTGGCTCCGGACCCCGAATCCTTTAGCAGCGCTTTTAAATAGCCGACGTGAAAAGGGGATTCAAATTTTTGATCTGACCCTTTCCAATCCGACCCGCGCAAATTTCCGGTATCTTGATCCGAAACTCCTCAAACCCTTTTTTGATACGCAGAACCTTGTCTATGATCCGGATCCTCACGGACTCCTTCAAGCCCGCCAGGCCCTTTGTGATTTTTACGGGAAGAAGGGAATCCGGATTTCGCCCGAAGAAATCTTTCTGACGGCAAGTACAAGCGAAGCATACGGCTTCGTGTTCCGCCTTCTTCTGGATCCCCATGAAACCGTTTTGGCCCCCCAGCCGAGTTACCCGCTCCTCGACTATCTTGCGGGTCTTAACGATATCAGGATTGTGCGGTATCCGCTCCATCACCTCACACACGTTCGCAAGGACAGGGTTCAGCATGGCGGATGGTATCTGGAACTTGAGGAGTTGGAAAGCCGGCGCGAACCCGCACCGCGTGCAGTTTTACTGGTCCACCCGAATAATCCTACAGGGAATTATGTCGCAGAAAAAGAACGGGCAAAAATCAATGAAATAGTTTTAAGGGACAAAATGACGGTTCTTTGTGATGAAGTTTTCTTTGATTTTGTGTTAGATAAAAAAATTCAAAGACCTCGAAGTTTTGCAGGCCAGAGGGAAGTTTTAACGTTTACCTTGTCCGGCATTTCGAAAATCCTGGGCCTCCCTCAAATGAAGATTGCCTGGATTCTCGTAAGCGGTCCCGAAAAAGAAAAGGAGGAAGCAATCCAGAAACTCGAGGTCATCGCCGATACCTACCTTTCCGCTGGAACACCATCCCAAAGGGCACTCCGGGCATGGTTCGATATGTGGTCCACGATTCACGGAGAAATCTCAAATCGGCTCAAGGACAATCTTGCCTATCTGACGGAAAAATTTAAGGCCGCGGTCAACGTCCGGCTGCTCATGCCGGAAGGGGGATGGTACGTGATGCTTGAAGTCCCGCCAATTCGAACAGATGAGGAGTGGTCCCTCCTTTTGCTTGAAAAGGACGATGTCCTCATTCATCCGGGCTATTTGTTTGATGCTGAGGAAGAAAACCTTCTTGTCCTGAGCCTGCTTCCGGATCCAGTCCGGTTCCAGGAAAGTATCGACCGTTTGATCCGCAGATTTCAAGAAACCATGGACGTCCCGCAAGTCTGATCCTGGTAAAATAAATCAGGGAAATATGCTAAACTACGCCATCCGTTACTTTGCTTAGAGTCCGATGGTTCACGGACGGAAACGTCAGAAGGAAGCGACGATGAGAAAAATATTTGTGATCACGGGCATTGTAATTTTAAATTTTTTCCTGTCTCGGGCGGATGGTGCCCCGGTAGAACTGAAGACACCAAAGTTGCGAAATTCCGTGATTAAAATCTTTGTGACCACCAATCCCCCGGATTTCATCAAACCGTGGCAGACCAAAGGCAGTGATTTTCATACAGGTTCGGGCTGTATCATTGACGGAAATCGCATCTTGACGAGCGCCCATGTGATCAGTGACTATACCTTTATTCAGGTAAAAAAACACAGCGATCCCAAAAAATACACCGCCAAGGTTGAGGCGGTCGGTCATGACTGCGATCTGGCGATTTTAAGCGTAGAAGATCCTGAGTTTTTCAAAGGGACCCAGCCGATCCCATTGGGAGAAACACCTTCGCTGAAAGATTCCGTGACGGTCATCGGTTATCCGGTCGGCGGGGAACAGCTCTCCGTGACTCAAGGGATTGTCTCGCGGATCGAAGTGACAACCTATTCCCACAGTTTAAAGTCTTTGTTGAGTGTTCAGATTGATGCCGCGATCAATCCCGGGAACAGCGGAGGTCCTGTGGTTCAAGATGGGACATTGGTGGGAGTTGCTTTTCAGGGTTTGGAACCCGGAGAAAATATCGGTTATATGGTTCCTCCTCCCGTGATTCGTCATTTTTTTAAAGATCTGGAGGATGGGAAGTATGACGGATTTCCCGTGTTGGGGATCATTTCGCACAATACGGAAAATCCTTTTTTAAGGCAGTTCTATAAAATCAACAATCGGACAGGCGGTGTGTTGGTGAGTCAGGTTGCACCGGGCTCACCCGCTGGCGGTGTTGTGAAAAAGGAAGACGTCATCATGGCCGTGGACGGGATACCAATTGCAGAAGACGGAACCGTCAGTTTTCGTGAAGACGAACGTGTTTTATTTACGTACCGGATCCATCTCAAACAAATGGGTGATCCTTTAACGCTGACCGTGGTCCGGGACGGCAATGAGAGCGCCTTGACGATTAAACTGATGCCGTTCCAGGAATTGGTCCCGCCGGCGTATTTTTATCAGGAGCCGACTTACTATGTCTTCGGCGGTTTTGTCTTTACCATCCTCAGTAACGATCTTCTGAAGGAAGAGGTGATCACCGGTATGAATGATCTGCTGAATCTTCATTACTACAATATGGGGCCTGGTCGGATGCGCCCGAAAGGCAGAAAAGAAATTGTACTTCTTCTTAATGTGCTCCCCGATGAAGCCAATATCGGTTATCACAATGTGATGTGCCAGATTGTAGATAGGGTCAATGGCAAGCGGATCAAATCATTCCAGGATCTTGTCCTGGCCCTCCAGGCGAAGCCAGGACCCTTTACCTCCATCGAGACAGAACAATATGCCAAGGTCCTTTTGGATAATACGGGCAACGAAGAAACAAACGCCAGGATTCTTGCCAATTATCATATTCCCTCCTTGTGTTCGAAAGATGTGGCGGAGTGGCTCGAAGGATACCTGAAAAAAAACCCGCCACCGTCGGGCACCGTGCCACCGCAAGAATCGTCCACGACAGCGCCAGCCGCCTGATCCCGTATGGCCCCTTTCCAGCCCCGCACATTTGTCGAGCTTTCGATCCGTGTCCGATTTCCGAAACCGCAGACCAAAACCGAAATTACCGATTTTTTCCTGACCGAAGGATTCGATCCGTTTGGGATTGTCTATTTCGAATACCGTTCAGGTTTGAAGACTGCGGTATATGTTCGCTCGGCCCGGCAGGTTTATAAGATTCGGGAGGATTTTGAGCTTGCACGCGAAAAGGGATGGCGATTCGAGAAAAAAATTTTGCGGCCGTGCGATTGGTTTCATCCATGGAAACGGAGTTATCCCATCACGCCGGTCGGCACACAATTTGCTGCAGTTCCAGTCTGGCGGAAAAAAGAGTTTCGAGGTCCGAAGATCCCCATTTATCTGGAT
>JAMWDC010000032.1 GCA_023819025.1 Candidatus Omnitrophota bacterium
CGGCGGGACGGGCGTGAGGGTTGCGAAGTGGTTTTGGGAGTCAATCTTCGCCGGCCGCTGCATTTCTGGGTGGGTTCGGACGGTGTCCGTGCGCTCGAGGATTACGATTGGGCAGAAATTCTGTCCACGCAATTCAAGGATCAAATCGAAGCCGCCTCCGCCGCACCGCCAGAGCAATGGCGGATCCGTCCTTCAGCGGAACCGAAGGCGGGCGAGCGCGAAGGACGCGAACCGGTCATGCGGCGGGCTGAAGTTCGAGAGCCTTTATCGGAGGCCCATCGCCAAGCCATTCTCGCGTTCTTTGACAACATGGGACAGAGTCTTGAAGCAGGCTCTTCTTCTGATGCAGTTCAACAATTTGTTGACTTTAATCCTTCTCGTTTTCATGCGGATGACGTCATCCGAGTCTTTATAGAATATATGGAAGCCCACCGAGATCTTGCCGCGCTTTGGCAGACCGCCCTGGACACCCGCCTTCCTATTTTGCTCTCACCAAACAGAAGTGATCTCCATCATCTATTGCGCAGTCTAAGCCGCACTCTCAGTCAATTACAGACTTCTGCAGAATCCCGTTCCGAAGCACGAAGTATTATCAGATTAAAAGAAGCTATCCGTTCGGGCGCGAACAGGTTACAGTATCTCGTCCCGAATGTGGGTCAAACAGTTGCCGATCACTATGGTGAAAGGCTCGATCAAGTATCCGGTTTACTGGATCAGGGAAATGTGCAGGGTGGGTTGGACATTGTCTGCAATATCGTCCAGGGAATTAATCCTTATGCCAATGCAACCGCGACCCTCGAAGATTTGGAGTCCGTCCGAAATGGTCTCAGAGGATTAATTTCCGTACGCTCCGAAGTGCGGGGATGGGATGAACGAATTACGCCTGAACTTGAGGTGTGGTCACATACGATGTATGAAAAATTTGGTCATGTCTTGTCTTTAGATTTGCCGCAAGAATCCGATTTGGAGGATTTTCTGCCGGCCTTGATACGGCACCGCATAGTTTATTCTGCCACGACCAATAACAACGGAAATCTAGCTTATTTAAAAGAGATTCAAGAAATGGCCCGTAAGACAGAAGCTTCGGATCCGATTCTTGTGGAAGTGGAAAGGATCTTAACGGAAAGTCCGGATCTTCAGGCCGTTGAAAAAAAAGATGCGGTTGTGAAATTGGCCTATGAGAATTTAATCAACCGGTTTGTGGCCAAGCTGGCGGTAGCGTTTCTACCCGTTTATGAAGAGACCCGCGGGCGTCACGGATTTGTGAGCACCGAGCTTCCGACAGAGATTGTGATGGCCAAGGAAGGGAATTTTGATGATCGCGTGGCAAGAATCATTCAAGCCGGCAAAGAGCGGTTTGGAGCGACACAGCGGGAGATTGAAAAACTAATCGGTCGTAAAACACGGAATATATTATTGAAGATCCCTGCGACCGACCTTGGATTAAAGGCTGGGGAGGAATTGGAGGCCTTGGGCTACAACGTGAATTATACCCTTGTGGCGACAGGCCAGCAGTACCGGGCAACCGTGGTGGCGCACAAGCGTGGGGTGATGAGATTTGTGGAGAAGTTTGCGGCTGATTTCGAGACACGAAACGGTCGCAAGCCGACCTCTGCCGAGATCATCAAAGCAATTCCGCAAAGCGTTTCCAGTGATTTCGTCAGCCGCGACGACCGTAACGTTGCCCCGATCCTTGAAGATGAAACCTTCGAAAAAATCATTGCCCACATCGAAGCGGTTCTTGCCAAAATAGATTCTCGAAAAGAGACGGATCGTTATCGTCGTTTGAATGAACTTTTAGCAAATTACAAAAGGCTGAAAGCACTTTCTTTGGAAGTCAAGACTTATGATGCTGAGTATGATCGTGTCCTAGATGACTTCCGGTATTTGAGAGGGGAAGGTCCCGATCGAGTACCGAATACGACGCGAGCTGCACTGGCCTTTGCGCAGGCAAGGATCGGGGATATTTGGACAGAAGAATTTGAGAGAGATCAGGAATGGACTAATTTTCTTAAAGAAAATTTTTGGGATTATGATTTAAGTCAGGATGTGAATGATTACTTGAGCCAGCAGATATACTGGGCGAGCACGGGGGTGAAAGTCGGCGGGAAATACACGACCGAATCCTTTTATCTTGGCGGATTAGTGGCGAAACAGTCGACGGATACGGTACCGCGTGCAGTGGTGGCGGCAATTGTGGAAAGCGGGAAGGCGCCGTTTGAACCGCGTGCCATTTCTGAGAAAGATAAGGAGCGCGGGCGCAAAGACTTAGCGCGATTAGAAGAAGTGGGAATCGATTTGGGATTTATCAAACAAGCGGTCATCTTCCCGGAGGGGTTGAAGGAATTTGACGGCAGCGACCGGGCGAGCTATGACCTGATCGGCAAGGCCTATGATATCGCAGCCCGCTCGGAAGTGCGGGCGAAGGTGGATATCACCGATAAAGAGCGTCTTTTTGCGATTGACAAAAATACGATCCTCTTCGGCGGCGGCGGCGGTGATGCACCGGGCATCAATTCAGCCTATGGCGCGTTTGTCCAGATAGCATCCATGGCAGGTTATAAAGTGCTGGGAGTTAAGAAGGGGCTCTATGGGTTGAGGCAGGAAGGCGATGTGAAAAATGTTCTTATGTATACACTTCCCGAGAGAGCGGGACGTATCCGATTCCTGGGTTCGATACTCACTAAATCCGAGCGTTACGATCCTTTTAAAAAACAGGAAGATCCGAAAAAAGAAGCCAAGCGGCTTGAGGAACTTGCAAGGATTATCGAGCGGGTGTATCAGGCCAAGGCCTTGGTCCTGTTCGGGGGGGATGATCACTATAAATTGGGGATTCAATTACGCCGTGTCATCGCGGAACTTCAGAAAATCGATGAGGCTCAGAGACAAGGGAAGGCGAGCCTACAAGAAATGAAAGAAGACGAAGACACAACGACGCCTGAATGGATTCTTGACCTGCAGCATTTTCTTTGGGGATTGGCAGAAAAACTCCGCACCCGAGGATTAGACTTTCATGCCCCGCCGATCATACAAATGATCCCAAAGACCATTGACGGCGATATCGGCGCCACGCAATCCCTGGGTTATTTCACGGCAACCATGGTGGGTTTGTGGAATTACACCGCGGCATCCCTGTCGGCCTTGACTCACAACAAAATCAATCTTGCGCACACCATGGGCCGGGATTCCGGAAACCTTCCGCATGGCGCGGGTCAGAAATATCCTCGAAGGCTGGATCTGGAGCATCGGGAGACTTATGCGGCGAGAGTCCTTAAACACTACGGATTTTGGAAAGGTTTGTTGGGATGGATTTTATCTTTTCCTTTTATTGATTTTGTGCGGTTTATGCCTGAACGGTACCGCGAACATCTGGAATTTTTGAGAAGAAGCTATAGTGAAGACCAGGATTTCTATTTTAATGTTCAACAAACCTGGGCGGATCAGCTGGCTCTTATTCGTCCCGGCATTATCCATTTAATGCCCGAAAAAAGGGCTTCCCTCAAGAGCATTGTGGATGAAATCGACAGGATTTATGAACAAATACTTTCCGAGGAAGAAACCGTGGCGATTTATGGAAGTGTCTTTTACGGTGATTTTGCTTACGGGGCTGCTCATGTCATGGTTTCGGAAGGTTTTGTCATTCAGAAGGATGACCCGTTATTGCCAAGTATTTTTGAGGCATATCCCTTTCTCAAAAATGAGTTCGAAAAGCCAAAGAAACGAGACGCCCACGGTAATCCGATATTGGCCGATGTGGACGTCACACGGTTTCTGGTGGCGGCATTGCGTGTTGCTGCGAAGCACAAGGATGCGGTCCAAGACGATTACATCAGAATCGGACGTAACTTGAGAGGATATCCTCCGCTTCTCTATGACCGGCAGCTGGGCCGGGCTTTTGCGCGTAAAGCGCTTGAGCTGATCGAAGTAGGTGATAACGAACATGTCATGATTCTCCCTTGGGGACTTGATCCTTGGATGCCGAATGCCGTCACATTATTACATCAGAATGAGTACCTTGCCCCCGGCGCGACGAGGGTTCCGAAGAAGACTTTGTCCGAACGATCTCCGCATAGGCTTCGGCGGCAGGGAGTCTTCTGGGACATGACCCCCGCGGAAAAGCTCTTGGCCACAGGTACAGAGGCGATCGAATGGGATACCACAGAAAATGTTTCTCCCCACGATGTGGACCACGCGAAAGGGCAGGGGATGACGGGTGTGAGCATTGATCCGCGATCCCTTGGCCTTTATGTAAGCTCCGGGGCATTGGACGGAGTAATCGATGAATTTGTGAGAGCCGAACGCATTGATAATCCCGAGGCGGTCTTAAATTATCTCATTGGTTATCTTGCCGACGGTCAGCAGGGAATCCTGGTGAAACTCGAACCGTTATATAAGGAGAGCCGCGGTCGGACCGGCTATTTGAGTTTGGAGCTTGATCCGACCCTTACGGATTGGACAAGGGATGCTTACCGTCGGTTCATCTCCGATGAACACTATGAACAATTAATAAGTTTGAAGAAACGCTATGAAGAGATTGAATATCTGAACCCGGAAGAGGCATTCAATCTTTGGGCTGAAATGGAGGAATTGGCAGGGTACGAGGCCAGACTTCATGCCAAGAAGCTTGCTATCAGCCAGGCCATACGTTTTGCGGATCTCGGACCGAATGTGGTGGTGAAAATTCCGGCGACGCCCCTGGGTCTGGACATCCTCACTGATTTAACCGCACTCGGGATTAACACGACCCTAACCTATGTGACTCATCTTAGTACCGTTCGCGACAGCGATGACAGTTTTCGCAGAGGACTTCAGATTGGGACGGGGCGGCATTCACGCCAGTTAAGAAGGCTCGTAGATTTTGTCCGCGATCTCGAGAATAAAGATCATCTGATTGAGCCGGAGGATTTAGCGATGTTGAATATCCCCCCGAAACGTTCAGTGAAATCACTCTTGGAACAAGTCCCCGAGCAAGATCTTACGGACGACGAAAGGGAGAATCGTAGAATTGTTTACCGCAGGAAGCACAACCCGCGTGGTCCTCTTGGCTCTGTTTATCAGCCTTACCGGCTTGTGAGTAGTATTCGCTTCGTTGTAGGCCGCCAGGATCGGGAAATCAAAGACCATCCGGAACGCTATTCGAGTTTGGCCGGGGTTCAAGACGATCCTTATCCTTTGATCGGAACGCTCAGTGCCCTGGAGGCAGCGCGGTTTCTCAAAGAAAGAAGAGAAAGTGATCTCGGCAGGGAAAGCTTCGGCCAAACGTTGTGTTTAGGTTCATTACTCGTTTCGCTCGAAGGTATGCCCTGGGACGCCTACATTCGGATGCTCGCAGGCGGCGAAACCATGATTTTCCGTACGGACTTGGCAAACCAATTTAATGACCATCCAAACGTCGCGGATCTTGAGTTTGAGCCGGTACTTTTCGGAAAACCTGAAAATGCGCTTGGACAGGTCGTAGACGATGCGGCCATGATTTCGAGACAGATGCAACTTTACAATCAATTTAGAAACAGCGATGATGCAGAACGGTTAAGTAAAATCCTTCTCACTCAGATGCGGCTCGATCATACCGTATATCACAAAACGGCGCTTGAACTTATCCGAGATCGCATTCAGGTAGTCAGGAAGACATTCTCCAGTACTCCACCCGATCAACGGCAGGTCCGTCCTTCGGCGGAGAAGAAGACAGGCGGGCGTTCGGAGGTAAGGGATGAAGAATCCGAACGGGTGGAAGAAGGTGATATTGAGCAAGGTATCGAACTTGGGAGACAGCTAGAGCATCTTTCAGATGAAGGGCGGCATGCCCGGGTCCGAGCACACAGCCAGCCTGTTTCAGAGTTTGAAGGTCTTTTAAGGGATTTAGGTCATGCGGGCACAGAGGGCTTGGTCGACGCCCTCGATACCTATCTCGAACGCAATCATCCTGAATTGATCGATCGCAGAATCAATACTGCCGATACCCTCGCGTCATGGCTGAGCAGTATTTTGCACGAGAGCTTTACGGCCCAAGACATACTTTCCATGCCGTTTGACTATCACATGGCCCAGCAAATGGGGGTTCAGGGCAGTCTTGAAGGGCTCATTGCCAGGGCACACGAGAAATTGGCTGAAGCTGCCGCTCCCAAACGGGCCCCGCCCAAAAAGACACATAAAGGTAAAAAGCGCTCGGAGGCACGGGTGGATTTCAGCGGGGTTGATATCACCCAAGCGCAGATCGACGAGTTTATGCATTCACCCGTGATGACCGAAGCCGCGCGGCTTGCACTCGACGGTGAGAAAAGTGAATTTCCGACACCGGAAGGCCGGCTTGTCCCGCGATTCGGATTCAAGGATGATGTGGACGGTGTTTTAAGCGAACGCGCCAGAGAAAACGCCAAGGCCATCCAGCAGTGGGCGGCCCAAGAGCATGCAAAAGGCGGAAAGGTCCTTCTCCATTTCGGAATCGGCGGACAGGGAATGTCTAACCGCGTTCAGGTCGAATTTTGGGGTGAAGAATCCAGCAATTTTGTGATTGTGGTCGACCGGCTCGGCACAAGCATGAAAGAGCTTTTCGACGAACTCATCGTCAAACACGGTTATAAGGCCAGCGAAATTTATCTGGATGTCAGTTCTAAATCCGGGACCACGGATGAAACATTGATTTTTTATCAGGCGGCATTTTTGGAACTTATAAAGCGTGTCGGCCGGGAGCAAAACAAGGAAGAATTAGCGGGACGTCTCGCCGTTAAATTTGTTGATTTCTTCAAAAAATTTAATCAGGGAAAAGACAAAGACGGGCTCTTTAAGGACATCCCCAAGGAAGATTTTGAACGCGCGTTCACAATTGAGGAAAGGTCATTGCTCGTCGAGGTGTTTCATCATCTTGTCTTTACCACTTCCTTGAATTCCAAGGCCAGCCGTCTTCATGCCATGGTTCTGGGATTGAAGCCCTTAATCGGCACGGTTCAAGAGTTTGACTTTTCGGAATATACGGGAGGCCGATTTACTGAAAATGCCGAATCTTCTCATACCACCAACGCCTGGCGCGGGCTCGATGTTTCGTCCATCCTCAACACTTTGAAACTTGATTACAAAAATTATCTGGGCGAGGCCGGCAATAATCCCGAAATCAACAGCGCCCTGAAGGCGGCCATCTTAGCCCACTTAGTGGATCCTTCCATTATGGTCGTGGCGGTGCGAAGTCCAAATGCCTTATCCGAGGCCCTTCAAAAGGTTCAACTCTTCCCTGAAGGCAACGGGAAAGACAATCAGGGCTTCTTTGTCGTGGCGGCCGTGGGCGAGGAGGATCTCAATCAAAAGGTTGATCATATTATTCGTGAAACCGGTCAGGCCCCGCTGGTCCTGATCGTGGATTATAAAGAAGGTCACTACGAAGGGCTAAAGCCATTAGCCTTGGCACCTGCGCTGGCTCCGAAGGTTCCCACGATCCGTTATGAAAAAGCGGATATTTCTCCGGAATCCAATGCGCTCTTTGCGCTCTGGTGTCAGGAATTACGGTTTGATCAGTGAAGCCGAATTAGCGGTCGAATTGGCCAGGTACGGTATCACCCTCGAGATTCCCAGGGTCGGCGCTTCGGCGATGAATCAAACGTTCCTTCCCATGGGGCCGGACAAAACGATGCGGCCCAATTTCTTTGCGTTAAGAGATCCTCAAAATCAGGTTTTTGTAGAACTCGCGAAGACTGCGCTGGTGAGCATCTTGGAAGAATGGGGCCGCCGGGGTGAAAAAACCCAGGAAGCCGCGCGTGCCCGATATCGGAAACTAGAGGAGAGAGCCGCAACGGGCGAATATCTCGAGCGTTTTAATTTAGGCAACGGTGAAAGAAACTTGACCGAGGATGAGAGTGATACGCTGCTTGCTCCTCATCGTGCGGCGATCGAAGAAGCTGGACGGAGGACCGCTGGTGTCCAGCCGTCGGTCACGGATAATGAATTGATCCGTGCGATCGAAGAAATCAAGGTACTCAGAAAAAAAATACAGGTCAAATCAGGCGAACTTTTTAAACATTCGCAATGGACTCGTGATGTAAGGTCAGCCGCTGCGGCAAAATATAATCTTCCTCGTATTCAACAGGAAATCGAAAATTTACATGCACAAATCCGGGCTATTTATCAAAGAATCGGTGAATACGGCAAAGAATGGGATGCAAACAAACCCGGGATCGAAATGACTGCCCGGACCTTGGCGATGCTTCGATTAGCGGCCCAGGATCCTCGTCGGCCCGGCCTTCGGAAAATCTTTTCCCCGGTTTTTTATACCCATCATGAGGAAGCCGATCTTTTGGGAGAATTTATCCACGCGATTGATTACGGAATCGGGACCCGGGATCAGCACGCGAATTTCAATCATCGCATTGACGGTAAGGATGTAACCTTCAACCTCTTAGTCGATTTTGTGACGCCGTTTGCAAAGGTTTCTCAAATGCAGGATCCGATCGTCACGTACGGCCTGGCCAAGGATTATTTGGACGGGGTTTATCCGGATGAGGTCCGCCGGGTTTTCCTGGAACAGGAATATGCGGCCCTGACCGGCGCGCTTGCGATCAAAAATTATGTGGATCATGAAGGCAATCCCATTCATAAGAAGGCCTACCGGGATGCCGCGATCCTCCGGCTGCCCGATATCTCGACTCGAGAAGGATTGCTCACCGCATTCCGCCTGTTTGCCCGTGCCGAGTTCCTCTATCAAACCGCAGTCTCCGCAGTTGTACGCTCGGAAATGCGGGAATGGACCGATGGACAACGTTCTCTTAAAGAGAGCGCAAGAAAGAATCTTTTGTCGGTCATCCGGGATATTCAAACGCTTCCGCAGGAGCAGCGCCGCGATTTGGAAATCGACCTTCATCGTGTTCTTCAATGGATTGATTCGGATGATCTCCAGCAGGTATTGGACGGCCTTCCGGGTATTCTGAATCGTTACGTAACATTATTGGGTGATGACGAAGCTGCTGCCCTCCGTGCTGTACAATCCCGTTTGGAATTACTTGCCCGCTCGGAAGTACGGGAGAAACCAATTTATTTTATTCCCGGGATTAGCGCGACCCAGTCGAAGCCGGCTTTGGATCGTGTGATTGATGAAAATGCGCAGAAGATCCGGGGGGTACTGGAGCCGGAAATCAAGCGCTATCTTACAGAGGAAACAGAGGCCGGTACCTATCCGAAATTCCCCGACGATGTCTACGCCTTTGTGGTCAATACGTTCATGGAATGGTTAACGAGTCCAGCCCTTGACCGCTACACCAAACTCGGCCTTCTGAAAGCGCTTCAAGACAAACGCTGGAAACATATCACTAAGGCCTTTTCGGAACGCATCAAATTTGGAACGGCCGGTCCGCGCGGCATGGCAGCCATAACCTTCGAGGAATTGTCGGAGCTTGAACAAAAAGGATTTCAAGCCATCATTCTCAAAGGTCCGAATACCATCAATAATGTAACCTTGGCCCTGCTGACAACGGGTGTAGCCCGCTCCTTCAAGGCCCGGGGTGCTCTTAAGGGATCCATAACGTTTGACAGCCGTACCTACGGCAAGGCTTTTGCGGATTATGTGGCCGCGATCTTGGTTAAGGAAGGACTCACGCCGTATATTTTTGACCAGACGGCACCCATGCCGGAAATGTCGTTTTCCGTGCCCAATCGGAAACTAGATTTTGGAATCCTGATCAGCGCTTCTCATAACGCTGCAATTTATAACGGTTATAAAGTGGTGAATGAAGCCGGGGCCCAGCTGGATCCGGTGAACCGCAAGTCCGTGGAGGCATATACCTACGGAAAGCCAGCAGAAGGAGTTCAGGGAATCCCGCTTGCGGATATCGGCTGGATTCTGGATGCGTCGGTTAATTTGAGGAATCCGCTCGATGCCTATTACGTGGGCGAGGAGGAAGTCGGTCCGCTGACGGCCCAAGTGATGGCGGGCGATAAGTCAAAGGTCGTGATCTTGGGCGAGCACGACGGCCAAACCGAAAAAGGTTTGCACCGCGAAGACATTCACAATCGCCATGCAGCCCATGTAATCAGTCACATCTTACAGCCCCAGGTGATCCAGACGTCTGCGGGAACTGCCTTGCGTGCGGTTTACAGCGCATTTTACGGAAACGGGACCGGCGCATTCATGCGCATTATGGAACGTTTGGGGCTCGATAGAAATTTCCAGCACGTGGACGAATTTGCCTACCGCCGCCACATGGATGCTGAAGGCCGGTATGACTACACCCGGTCGGAAAAAGGGACCTTTCCTTTGTTTTCTACACGCATGGTGGACGGCAAGCCGGATCCGATCATTCCGGATCCCGGGAATTCGGCCGGGCATGCCTTGACCTGGGAAATTGTGATACAAAAGTTGATTGAGCAGCATGACGGGAATGTTGAATCCGCCCTGCGTGATTTGTATGTGCTGATGGGTAATGATCCGGATGCGGACCGCGCCGGTGTGGCTGTGACACTTAAGGAAGATGAAGTGCCGCCCGGTTTGACCGGATTACCACCACTTTCGCAAAAGGCCATCAAGGATATCGGCCGGTTGCCCGAACCCCAGCGGGCCAGGATCGCACAGCTTATCTTTTATTTGGTTCCTCCAGCGTTGCGCCGGAAATTGGGTTTTTCAGCCCTGCGGCTGCTTTCCGCCAATGACACTTGGACGCTCTTGACCAAATACCGCATTGACCGGTTCGCGGAGATGATCGAACAGGAACGGATCCCGAAAGGGCTTAAATTTACGATCGTTAAAACCCACGTGACTACGGATGCCCTTGCGGCCGTGGCGGATTATGCGAAATCCAAGGGGATTGAGGTCGAAGTGCTGGAGCCTTTCGTGGGATTTTCGCTTGTGGCCGAACTTATTCAGCAAGGCTGGGAAGAAGGCAAGATCAATATTTCCGGTCAGGAAGAGAGCGGAGGATTCTCCATCGGCGGCGCGCCGAATATTTTCTTTACACTCGCTTACCTTTTCAGAAACATGCAGGGTCTGGAAATCACACGTGAAGCCAACGGCGCTATCCGGACGAACCAAGCTGCACCCCTGCTGGGATTAGAAGAGGAGACTTATGAAAAGAGTCCCGAACTCCGGGGGAATCTGCTGCGGTCTTATTTTGGCTATTCGCTCAAAG
This sequence comes from Candidatus Omnitrophota bacterium, assembly GCA_023819025.1. Classification (GTDB taxonomy): domain Bacteria; phylum Omnitrophota; class Omnitrophia; order Omnitrophales; family Aquincolibacteriaceae; genus JAMWDC01. The sequence continues at coordinate 11,103 of JAMWDC010000032.1, forward strand.
AGATTGATGACGTCCTCGAGTATCTGACCCAAAAAGGTGTTTTAGTAAAAGAAACGGCAGAGTCCCAAGCCGTGTATCGGCTGAATGATTCCTACCGCGGTATCCCGGAGACAGGGGATTATTGGAAGGCCGTCAGGCCGTTTGCTAAAGAAGCCCCATGTGACCGTCTCGGGAAGCGGGGTCATACCTTAGAAAAGGATGGCTTGCTGGCCGACGTCCTGGTTATGGAGGTCGCCGCATATGCAAAAAGTCAGGGACTGACATTCAGTCAATTTATACGTGAGAATCTTTATCGCACGCTCGGCTACTTCTCGACGACCAATCAGGCTCTGGAATTTACTGATGATGAGACCGGTAAAGGTCAGAAGATCAAAGTCCTCCGCAATGTGCTGGAGCTCGCTCGGCGTGTAAAAAACAACGAGGCCGTCGTGATCGACGGGAAGAAGGTATCGCGCGTCGAAATTTTCATCCCGCGCCAGCAGAAGTATGCGGATTCCAAAAATTTCCCGGTGCCCCAATATCAGGATCTCATCGGCTTGATCGATGACGAACAATTGCGCACACATCCGGAGCTGATCCTCAGCTTTTTCCCCGAAGAAGGCGTCCGGTTCTATTTTGACGACCAAGGGGAAGCCGGCAAACAGCACCTCACGATCCGTCCCTCGGGCACAGAAGCAAAACTTCGTTTTTATGTTCAATGGCTTGTGCCCAAGACCGAACTGACGCAGGAAAATCTCACGGCCAAAATGCTCGAGGCCGACCAGACCTCATTGCGGGTCGCGCTCGACGGCCAGGCGCTTGCCCAGAATCCTTCCCGCTCGGAAGTGCGTTTGT
>JAMWDC010000033.1 GCA_023819025.1 Candidatus Omnitrophota bacterium
TAACCGTAATCTGATAGGAATAACTTGAAAAGGCACCGGGATAATTCGTCGGCCCCTCGTTGGCAATGCTCGAGAAACGCATCCCAGACACACGCTCCAATTCCTGTTCTGCCAAGGCGGCGCTTGTGTTGATAATTTCTGGGAGGACCGAGGAATAAACAACATCCGCAAAGACACTGACCATGGTTCCGACAGCGATCGAAATCACCACGAGACCGATGATCAATTCAATCAGCGTAAAACCTTTTTGTTGTCGCGTCTTCATAAGGTTACGATATCCACTTTCCCGGTGTCGGCACGAAATTGCAACCGATACTTTGAATTCAATTCGACATACGCCGGTTCGGCCAGAGAATTGCCCGCACCGTCGTACGGTGCGCCGTAAGTATTGAATATTACGGTACTGCCACTTCCAAAAATTGCGGCGGTGATATCCACTCCCGAATACTCACTTCCCGTCCCCGCAAAAGTCACGTCATAATCTAACCGGGTCGCAGGATGGACAAGCGCAACCCAGTTTCCGGGAGTCGATTCCCGCTCCAGTTCATAGGCATCCGTAGTCGTATTAAAGTTAATGCGGGTCCGTCCTGTGGTTTCCATCGCAGCCAACTGAGCATAGCGGACATCGGACTGGATCTTGTGGATGGCGTATTGGGCTTTTGCAACGGGGATGTCTGTGAATTGAGGATAGGCAAGAACGCCGAGGCTAACGAGAAAGGCGATGACTATCACTAACTCGATCAGCGTAAAGCCTGTCCGCGTTTTTATCGGGAAATCCATCATCCCACCTCGCGAACCTTCCTCCGTCATTTTAAGAAACTAGCCACATCAAAAAGCACACTCTCGCAATCAAACTCCTATTTTTAGGATGCTTTCCAGAGGGAATCTTTCCCCTCTCGCGGCATCTAGAAAAGAATGGAATTGATTCGTGCGTTCCGGATCTCGGAAAGGTCAAAACGGCAGATCCCCATGCCGCCGTCCCTTCCCAGAAACTACTATGGATGGCAAAACATGCTTCAAGTTCTTTTTCGAATTTTGAAAATAACCTCAAAATCTAAAAAAGCACTCCGCCAAAAATCAGGTCGTAGTCTTCGCAAAGGATCCGTTTGTACTGTTGTAGGTCCAGACATTCGTCCCGTTCACCGGACTCCGATAGGTCGTGCCCGACAACTTCGTCCACTGATCTCGAACACCCCCAGGCAATACCGTGTCAAAACAGGCATTCGTTGTGGAACAGGCTCCGTTTGCTGCGGCATCCAAAGCTGCAGGAAAGTTGGTCCTATTCCCACGCGCAGGATCCACGAAGTAGGTCATGATCCCGCCCCGGACCGCCGCACTTACGGCATTTTCGTTTGCCGTCTTCGCTTCCGATGACAAATTCACGTATTGAGGCGCTGCAATCGCTCCGAGAATGCCCAGGATCACGAGAACCATGATCAACTCGATCAGGGTAAATCCTTTTTCATTCCTTACCTTTTGGTACATCATTGTTTACTCCTTTCCTATCCCACGATAAAGAATACTACATATACCATCGGCCTTCTGCGTCATTCACCTTAGACCGAAACAAAATTGAGAACGCCTACCACTTCCGTTATGATTATAACCTAGTGCCGAAACAATTGCATAAAACTCCACATGGGTAAAAATACCCCCAAGGCAAAGATTAAAATCATCACACCGAGAATGACGATCAAAATCGGCTCGATTAGTGTCGTCAAGTTCTTCGTGATATAGAGAATCTCACGGCCGTAATGCTGAATCACCTCTCCCAGCATCCTCTCCAGATTGCCGGTTTTTTCACCCATCATGATAACGCGGATCACTAACGGAGGGAAAAGATTGTTTTCGCGCAAACTCTCAAACAGGGATTTCCCCTGCCGGACGCTCGCACCTGTTTTCCGGATAGCCTCGGCCATGATCCGATTATCCACCACCCGGGAACTTGTCTCCAAGGCATCCGGTAAAACAATGCCGCTGGCATAAAGCGTTTGAAGTGTTGCCACAAATCGCTGGAGGATCATTTTTTTATAAAGCGTCCCGAATACGGGGATATGAAGTTTCAGGGAATCCCACACCCGCGCCCCGTAGGTTGTCTTCTTAAAAAGGGCGATGAAAATTGGAAATACAACAAGCATGAATAAAACCAAATATCCGTAATCATGAAAAAAATTTCCTAGGGCGATGAGGATTCTCGTTGGAAGCGGAAGCGGCGTATTGAATCGGTGAAACAGATTCGCAAAACGCGGGATCACGAAGGAAACCATGATCGTGAACGCGACACCTAAAAAACACAAAACAATGATGGGATACCGGATAGCATTTTTAACAGTCAGGGTCGTTTCGATATCGCGCTCCATCGTATTGGACAACCGCTCTAAGACCTCCTCCAGACGGCCGGCCTCCTCGCCGGAACGGATGCTGTTGCAAAAAAATTCGGAAAAGATTTTTGGATGCTTCTCGAAGGCCTCGGAAAGTTTGTTGCCCCTGTTGATATCGTCGCTCACCTTTTCCAGGATGTCCCGGAAATAAAGATTTTTAATCTGGCTCGAGATATCCCGGATTCCTAAAACCAGGGAAACCCCGGAGTGGACCAGGCTTAAGAGATCCCTCGTAAACAGCAACAGATCCGTATCCTTCACCAATTTGCCGATTCTATAATGAAGGATCGACCTGCTTTTTAACAAACGGCTTACCACATTCCCCGACATGGGTTTAGGTATTTCATGCAACCGGACGCGGTCCGATACGGGGATAATGGCGACGGGATGCAATCCCCGGTCTTCGAGGTTTTTGGCAAGACTTGCGCGGCTTGAGGCTTCTTCAAAACCCGAGATGAGTTTCCCTTGGGAATCTCGGACTTTATATTGAAAGTTCATAGGGTGCCGGTTCCGGTATCCACAATTTTTACGATTTCTTCAATCGTTGTAATTCCTGCGGCGACCTTATCCAAGGCATCGTCCCGAAGACTCTTCAGACCGGCTTTGCGGGCTTCCCGCTCAATCTCCGAGGTATCCGCCCGGGCGACAATTTTCTTCTGGATGGCCTCGTTGATTTTCAAAATTTCAAAGATGCCGATCCGTCCCCGGTATCCGGTCTGATGGCAATGCCGGCAACCGGTTCCTTTATACGTGGTAAGCTTCCGGTCCGGCGGTAATTTGAGCGATTCCAAAAGAAAATCGGACGGCTTCGGATCCGGTTCTTTGCATCTTTCGCAGATACGGCGGACCAGTCGTTGGGAAACCACTCCAATGACGGACGAAGAAATCAGGAAAGGCTCAATTTTCATATCCATCAGCCGCGTGATCGCACCGGCCGCGCTATTGGTATGCAAGGTGCTCAATACCAGATGGCCAGTAAGAGCGGATTGAATGGCGATCTCAGCGGTTTCGGTATCGCGAATTTCTCCCACCATAATCACATCGGGATCCTGCCGTAGGATGGAACGCAGGGCATTGGCAAAATTAAGGCCGGCTTTGAGATTCACGGGAATTTGGCGGATCAGCGGCAGCTTGTATTCGACAGGATCCTCAATAGTCACAATATTGCGTTCCACCGAATTGATAATCCGAAGAGCGGCGTACAGGGTAGTGGTTTTCCCGGAGCCGGTCGGTCCGGTTTCAAGGATCATCCCGTAAGCCTTGCGGATGAGATCCTGAAAAATCTTGCCCATCTCATCGCTCAATCCGAGACCCGTCAGGTCCAGGACAGCATTCTCATCCCGGAGGATCCTGAGGACAATATTTTCACCGTAAACCGTGGGCATGGTGGCAACGCGCATGTCCACATCCTTGCCCTGAATTTTCATTTTGATGCTTCCGTCTTGGGGAACGTGCGTTTCGGCGATATCCATCCCCGCGAGGATTTTAATGCGCGTGATAATTTCGGATTCCAGTTCTTTGGACGGCGTCGACGCTTCATGCAAGACTCCGTCGACACGGTAACGGATCCTGAAAATTTTTTCTTCCGGCTCGATATGGATATCGCTGGCGTTCTGTTCGCAGGCGTCGCGGATAATCAAATCCACAAGCTCCACAACGGACCGCTCCGCACCGCCTTTGAAAGTCACGCCGGGTTTGGCAAAAGGACGAGCCGGACCCTTCTTCGAATCCGCGGAACGGAAAGGCTGCCTTCTCTCGTCGGTCAGACTTTGAATCAACTCATTAACCGAACTGCCGGCGCCATAATGTTCCTTGAGGGCGGCCGCGATATCCTCCAATGCACCCAGACAGACATCAATGGTGCACCGGGCCTTTCGCGCAAGGTGATCAATCGCGCTGACATCCGTAGGATTCTCCATGGCGACGTTCAGGGAATTCGCAATTTTAAAAAGGGGGATGGCATTATAACGATGCGCGAGTTCCCCGGGAATGCTCTGAATGGCTTCGGGTGAAATTTGGAAATTCGCAACATCCACGTACGGCACGCCGTAAACTGCGGCAAGGGCCTCATAAACCTTGGCCTTGGGCACAAGACCCGCCCGGACTAAATATTGCGGGAGAGAAATCCCATCTTTGCTCGATTGGACGTGAACTTCAACCAACTGTTCCGGCGTCAGCAATCCGGCATCGATCAATTTCTTACTTAATGCATTCTTATCCTGCTCGGTCAGCATCGTCGCTTTTCATCTTCGCTTGTACTACGGTGACCAAGTACCGCAGCATTTTTCACCCCCACCCCCTCTCTCAGGAGAGGGAAAGGAGAAAACGGTCAAACTAAAAAATTTAGCAAACCCCGTATTCTTAACTCTTAGAAAGCGATAATAGTTCGACGATTTTGGCAAGCAGGACCTCTTGCTCGAAGGGCTTGGTAATATAGGCATCCGCACCCTGTTGCTCTCCAATCTCCAAGTCGGAATCCTGCGTCCTGGCAGAGAACAAAATAATGGGGATGTGTTTGTATTGCTCGTCAAATTTGAGCATACGACATACCTTATAGCCGTCGATCTTGGGCAGCATGATATCCAAGATGATCAGGTCAGGATTTTCACTCCGGGCTTTAGCCAAGCCCTCTTGACCGTCCATCGCAGTGATAACATCATAACCGTTGCCCCGCAGCCTGGCTTCCACCATGGTCAGAATATTTATCTCATCATCCACCACTAGAATTTTCTTAGCTGTATTTCCCATGTACGTTGCCTACTGTTGGATCGTTATTATAGCGTTAAAATATTAAGTAAAAAGTCTAAAGTTGCACCTTAAGCCGCTCTCTCGAGCAAGGTGGCTTCCGAATTCCCGTCCTCCGGATAACCTGCGATCTTACAGCCAATTTTGACCTTCCTACCAAACTCCTCTTTGGACAGATAATCCGCAAAACATTTTTCGATCCGCTCCGCGATGGATTCGGCATGCCTTTTTTCCGTGCCCGGCAGGATGATAAAAAAGGTATGGGCATACCGTAAGACGCTGTCGAGTTGCCGCCTGAGGGACGACTTTGCCAATCCCTCCAGCCGATTGAGCAGTACGGCTATTTTCTCCCGTCCCAATTCCTTCTTGAGCTCTTCGAATCCCTCGATGTGAAAGTTGATCATCGAGAATGATCCCATTTGCTGTTTTGCATCCCGCAGGCCTTCGGCAATATAATTTTTAAGAAACTCTTGGGGATTATATTTCGGCAATACGAAGGTAAACTTTGAGCCGTGGGCCAGTTCGCTTTCCACCCAAATCTTTCCGTGATGGAGTTCAACGATCCCCTTTGCAATGGAAAGTCCAAGTCCCGTCCCTTTCTCTCCAGCTCCGTCGGTACGGTCGAACTGCTGAAATTTCCCAAAGACTTTTTGAAGATCTTCCTGTCCGATACCTTTACCCGTATCCGCCACATAAGCTTCAACATTTTCCCCTTTGTCCTCAACCGATATCTCGATCCATCCTTTCTCCGTAAACTTGAGGGCATTGCCTACCAGATTGGTCAAGACTTGGACGATCCGATCCGGATCGACATAAACCAATATCGGCCTGTGGGGGAAACGTCCGCGAAGCTCCAGACCTTTATTCTTTGCCTGGATCTGAAAGTTAGAAATCACCCCTTCCGCAAGCTCCACCATATCAACTTCATCCCGTTTGATCTCGACCTTGCCGGCTTCGATTTTGGAGATATTAAGCAGGTTATCAATGATTCGCTTTAAACGGTCGATGTCATTGAGGGCAATCCCCAAAAACTTTTTCTGTTTCGCGTTCACTTCTCCCAATATCCCGTCGATCACCAACGACACCCCTTCGCGGATGACGGTCAGGGGCGTCCGCAATTCGTGCGATACCGTGGAAATAAATTCCGTTTTCATCCGATCGACCTCTTTTTCCTTGGTAATATCGCGTACGATTTCGATGGCGCCAACGATTTCATTATCCAACTTGATGGGGGAAACCGTAATAGACACCGGAAACTTTGTCCGGTCCTTGCGTACATAGTAGGCCGCGGTGGTAATCTTGTTACCGGTTGCCAGGGCAGTCGGAATGGGCCTCTGATCGCGGGGGATCGGATTTCCCTTTTCGTCTTGGCTTGCAATAATATCGCTGAATAATTTCCCGATCGCCTCTTCGGACTTCCATCCCAACATAATTTCCACCTGATGGTTGATCATCCTGATCTTTCCGTTCTGATCCGTGGCGATGATCCCGTCTCCGATCGAGGCCAGAAGTGCTTCGGATTCGACCTTTTCTTTTTCAATCCTCGCCTTTGCGATCTCTAAATCATGCAGAACCTCCAATATGGTCTTCCGGGATTCTTCCAGTTCCTGATTTTGCTGGGCAATTTCCTCGATTTTATTTGCGAGTTCCTTCGTTTTTTCATTCACCTTTTCTTCCAAACCCGTGTAGGATTCCTTCAGTTTCAGGGTCATTTCGTTAAAAGCGGCGGCGAACTGCCCGATTTCATCTTTGGACTGGATCCGGATTTTATGTTCCAAATTGCCTTTCCCAATGATCTGAACACCCTTCTGCAGTTTCTTAATCGGGTTTAAAATTGAATTAGCCACCAAAAAACCCAGACCCATGGCTAATAAAATTCCGAAGATACTGACAGTCATCAGCAACCGAATCGAGTTCTGAACGAGCCGGTTGGTTTGCTCGACCATCAAGTCCACGTTCGAAGACGTAACTTCTAAGGTATCTCCCAATTTTTTGCCGCGCCGGGTAACGTATTTTTCCTCACCTGCCTTGTAACTTTCCTTCAACTGCCAGTAAGTCACCCCCTCCAAAATCAATCGCGCTTTAGTTAAATCCAGCTGATCGACCGCATCGATGGAACTTTTTTCCAGTTCGACAAAGGCACGTTTGGCTTTTTGAATCTCGGAAAATATCCTTTTGTCCTCCTCGTCCCCTCTGTTGATGGCCTCCTGAATTACGGATTCGAGGGTCGGTTCGATATTGAGATAACGATATTTCCATTTCTTGTCGCTGGTTAGGGCGTAGTTTTTCACGGATTCCGTCAGAAGCTGGCCGTAATACTGGACCCTTTGGGCCAGGCTATCGAGGCGGGAGGTCTTCTCAATATCCCTCAGCCCTTGGGGGATATCTTTGGTAAGAGGTTTCTGGATCTTGCTGAGTTCGATGATGGAAAAAAAACTGACCACCCCGACAAGGATGGCCATGATCATGAACCCGATCATGAGCCTGGAACCGATTTTTAAATTCTTAAACACAGCGCTTCGACCTCGACTTACTGACCGTTACCTTAAACATGTCAATCCTTCTAAGTAGGATTGTATTTCTCCACGATCTGCAAAATCTGTTCAAAGGTAAACGGTTTACTCAGGAACTCGTCTGCGCCCAGTGTCTTGGCGAAAAAATCGGGCACATTCGGATAACCTGTGATCATTACGACCCGGGAGGCAATTTTGTTTGCCCGGATGTGTTTTAAAACCTCCAGCCCGGTAACCTCTGGCATGTCGTGATCCAGAAAAACCATGTCGTAATGTTTCATTTGGAGATATTCCATGGCCTGCTTACCGTTGAAGGCCGTGTCCACGGCATGTCCCTTGTTTAACAAAATCTCCTTGAGCGATTCCGCCAAATCCTGAATATTGTCCGCAATCAGGATATTCACTGTTCCACCCCGTCACTTATTCTTGCTTGATTCAGATTCATGTTAGGCCGCCTGTTCCATGGGGTTAATTCCCTCCGGATAGACCTTCGAACCCTGGTCCTGAACACAAGGCAGGGTAAAGGTAAACCGGGCCCCCTTCCCGGCTTCGGACTCAACCCAGATTCGTCCTTGATGAAGTTCCACAAGGCTTTTACAGATCGCGAGCCCCAAACCCGTCCCTTTGATGCCCGGACCGTACGTCCGTCCGACTTGGACAAACCTTTCAAAGATCCGCTCAAGATCTTCTTTCGGAATTCCATAACCGGTATCCGTCACAGAAATTTGAACCTCGCCTTTCGCCTCGGCCGCCTCGATGATCACCATCCCTCCGGGATCCGTAAACTTATAAGCATTTGAGACTAAATTCGTTATAATCTGCTTCACCTTTTCGGCATCCGCAAACACCCTCAGCGATTGTGCAGACGAATGACTTTTGAGCATCAGGTTTTTATTTTCCATGACTCTCTGGTATTCGAAGATGAAGTCGCGGATTAGTACGTTGATATCAAACCACGCCTTCCGAAGTTCCATTTTACCCGCCTCGATCTTGGCCACGTCCAAAAGATCGTTGATGATCGTCGCCAAACGGTCGAGTTCTTTCAAGGCGATTGACAAAAATTCCGCCTGTTCGCTGTTGATCGGCCCCAGAATTTTTTCAAGAACCTGCGCAACACTCTCCCGGACTCCGGTCAGGGGTGTCCGTAATTCATGGGAGACGGTTGAAATAAACTCGCTTTTCATGAGGTCCACTTCTTTCTCCTTCGTGATATCGCGGAAGATTTCAATGACACCGATAATTTGGCCTTCCAAAATGATCGGGGATGCCGTAATGGCGGCTGGGAATTTGGAATTTCCCCCTGTCCGGTAATACGCCACCGCAGTCACGCGTTTGCCCGTCGCCAAGCAAATCGACAGCGGCCTTTGTTCGATCGAAAAAAGATTTCCTTTTTCGTCCTCAATGGAAAAGACATCCTGGAATGGTTTCCCCACACACGAGGTATCCGTTAATCCCAGCATGTCTTGAGCCCGAATATTCATCATGATGATCTTTCCATCCCGATCCACGGCGATCATCCCGTCCCCGATCGAGGCCAAAAGGGCCTCATACCGCACTTTCTCCTGCTCGATCCGGGCATTCGCCTTGCGAAGTTCGTCGGTTTTGATCCTTAATTGCTCTTCGTTTTCCTTGCGTGCCGTGATATCCGCACCCAAGAGGAGGAAACCGGAGAGTTCACCGCTGTCGGACCAGATGGGATTGATCGTAAATCCCAAGAAACCATGTTTCCCGCCCGGTCGGACAAACTCAAGGTCATCCAAACGGACCGGTTTCTCTTGCTGATGGCACCGGATGATGGCATCCTGAATCCTCCCGAAATCCCACGAAACCTGACAATCCTCGAGCCGGCGGTTGATTGTGTCCCCCGCCTTCACCCCAAGTATTTTTACCGCAATAGAATTCCAATGTGTAACCACCCCGTCGGGGCGGATGCCGATTAAAATTGAAGTGATGGATAAAAGTAACTGCTGGTTTTGAACGGATGCCTGGCGGAAACGAATCTCAGCGGATTTGCGCAGTTCTTGTTCCTTCCTCAGGGCCACACCGTAGCGGACAGCCTGGGTAAGCAATTCCGGTGAAAGCTGAGATTTAAGAAGAAAATCCGTGGAACCGTCGGCCTGGGCTTCCTTGACCGCCCTTTCGCTCCCTTCATCCACCAAGAAAATGAGGGGCGTCACGATTCCTTTCTGCCTCAGGGATAGAAGGGACATCATCCCGGCATTTTTGGCAAGACGATAATCGACGATACAAGCATCATAAGAATCGCGTTCCATCTGCACGACGGCAGCTTCAAAAGAGCTGAGCGAACTCAGGATCATTTGTCCTTCCGTCGAGCCACTCTCAAGACACTCATTCACACGTGTGATGTCTTCACATTGATCACTCACCACAAGAATTTTAAGAGAGTTCTGATCCATATTATTCTGCCAGAGAATCTTTCCAGTTTTTTCGCAGACGACCTTCCATATCATTCTCAATCCAACGATCCAAAACGTCCCTTTTAAACCGCCAGCGTCCTCCCAAGCGGGCGGCTGGGATCCGTCTCTGCTGAATTAACCGATAAATGGTGAGGTAGTGGAGACCGAGGTAACCCGCAACTTCCCGTATTGTCATAATCTGATGACCACGACCGGACGGCATTGAATTCCTCAGTTCGCCAGTACCGATCCCATCTTGATGCTACGGGTACGCGGTACTGTGCTTGATTGATCCGCCACCCATTACGGCGGATTGAAGTTACAATAAGGTTGAAACTTCCAGTTTTTCGATTGCTGTTACTTTTGTTATTCTCAACTCTAAGGATACATAAAAAGACATAAAATTACAAACTTTTGATATTTTTTTTTATAAATTGGTTGCTTTTGATATAAACAGGGGCTATTTGACTCAGTATACTAGCCGAATTAAAGCGGATGGACCAGATTGGAACACTTAATTTAGTGCTGTCTCATAGCGACACCAACTGTCCGTCTCTATTCGCAACTGAATCATCTTATGACGAGGAAATAGAGACGGAGATTTCGTCACGAACCCGCGGATCTTTTTCTTGGCTCAATCGTTGAATCAAAATCTGACGGGAACGGTCGCTTTGAAACTGTCCCAATCCCCACGCAGCATGGATACGTACAAGGGGCGAAGGATCATGAAGTGCCTTTTCCAGATACGGTATCGCGTTGGTATCCCCGGAATTGGCTAAGACCAGGCATGCGTTGCGTTTAAGCCGCTTAAGCCCGAGACGCGATATGGGACTTCCTTTAAAGCGTTTTTTGAACTCGGAATCGGACTGGAGTTCAAATATCCCATGGATATCAAGCCACTCACCTGTCCCCTGGCTTGGATAAAATTCCTTCCATGCGGTTTGGACGGATTTCGCCGCAAACGGACATATGGCCAGACAGGCATCACAGCCAAAGATCCGATCCCCTATTTTGCGCCGGAACTCACGCTCAATCACACCCGCATGTTCGATCGTCAAATAGGCAATACACCTTCGTGCATCCATGGGATCCTTGCGGCTTAACGCTTGAGTAGGACAAACATGAAGACAGTCTTCACAACTTGCACAATCGCCGGAAACCGGCCTATCCGCTTTGAGATCCAGATCCGTGAGGATCTCGGATAAAAAAATATACGGCCCAAAACGCGGGTGAATTAAATTTGTGTGCCTCCCAATGAATCCAAGTCCTGCCTGGAGAGCCGAAAACCGCTCCGGAATCGGTCGGGTGTCAATACATGATTTTGCTAAGAAATCTTTTCCGACAAGAACTTTGAGGCGCCAGATTAACTGTTCGT
>JAMWDC010000034.1:0-5154 GCA_023819025.1 Candidatus Omnitrophota bacterium
GGAACGATCCTGGTCAATGACGATCAAGACCTTTTGAACGGTCGACAAATCAGCAGTATCGGGAAGATCGATCACCATCTCCCGATAGGGATAACCCGAAAAAACTTCGCGGTAAGTGACAAACAAGGCTTCGTCTCTTTCATTTTTTAATTCGATCTTGATTTCGATCGGCGAATCAATCACGAGGTATCGAATCCGGAGTTTGTTCTTACGGGCATCGTAGACCTGGTCTAGATTCCAGAATTTGCCACCGAATTTCTCGCCGGACGGATTCAGCAACTCCCCGTAAATGAACCGAGAACCGTAAGGCTCTGTCACAATAAAAGGGAAAACCCCGATCGTTCCCTCGGACTGGATATGGCTAAATGTCGCTAACGACCGTTGCGGTATGGCAGGAGGCGGAGCTACCTGCCAACGCCCTGCCTTTGTCAATAAGTCCAACGTTTGGCTCGTTTGATCATAGAAAAGATTATACCTCATTTCCAAGTCCCGGTTCTGGAGATATTTTTCAAAACCGAATGTTTTTCGGCAGATAAGTCCTATGACCGTTGAAGCGACGTCAACCCCCAGAAATCTTCTGGCGATTTCCGTCTTGGAACGCGCAGCGTCAAAAAAGCCGTAGGCACCCTTGATCGCGGGTATTTGATCACCGATGTATTTTAACCATTGAAGCACTAATTGAGGGTCCAAGGAATAGGCACTCGCCAACGCATAGGTCGAGCCGATGTCCGTGACAAATTCCGAGCCGGATTCGGAAATTTCCGGGATCCCAATCCTTCCGCTGTAAAGGTTATCCGCAACCTGAGAGGCCGACACGAATCCCGGCAGATTGTAACGATAGGCAAAATCGGTCTGCGTAACAAAATGATTAAAGAGCACCTTTTGAAATCCGATAAAATCGTCTTCCCGATTTCTAAGAAGCGGCCAAAACATCTGGAAGGCCCCTCCATCCCAAGGAGCAACATTTTGGATATCGCGACCGAACCGGTCTTTGTAAATCCGAATAACGATCTTAAGCTGGTCCCAAACGGACCGCGGCAAGGAGGGATACCGAACAAGCAGGAAGGCAACAGCGCCCCGGAATTCATTTGCGATACGGTCCATGTAACCGTTGAAAGTCCCTTGCACCCGATCATAGGATAAACGGAAGAGCCCATGCGTGGGATCTACAAAGGCCTCATACCCCGGTTGTTGCTGATCTAAGAAGTTTTCGATCTTTTTGACAATGGAAAGTGCTTTTTGCTGCTGGCTTTGTCCGAAGGATGCGCCTTCAAGAGCACCTGCCGCAACCGCCAAACTCTGGGCAAGATTCGCATTATCGCCCAAACCCACTTGGCCGTTCATGGCCTGAAAGGTTCCGTCAAGATCGATCCAGGGGATGAGACCATTCCAGCCGAGTTCACTTTGAACACTCAGAAGAGAATCCATGACTGCGTTCATTTCATCCAAAGCACCGTCCACTGTAACGGATGGCGTCGACAGATTGCCGGACGCGATATCACTGAGGATCTGGAGATAAAATCCGATAAGGGTCGGCTGGGCAAATTTTTCCGAATTGCCTGTGGCAGCGATACTGTCATATGGGAAGTGCGAATCCGGATCGACTCCGACTCCATTTTGGAAATAGGTCAGTCCGGTTTCAACCAAAAAATTCCTTATCTCGACGAGGGACTCCGGTAAAGAAACTGGCACAAATTCAAGGCCTCGCGTTTTAATTCGCACAATCTCGCGCCACCTCTTTCCCGTGAGACCCCGATTTTGGATGAATCGTACGGCTGCGATACTGCCTCGATCAAAGGTATCGGGGATGGCCGATTGAGATAAATCCAAGGTGTAATTTTGATATCCGGGTCGCAAACGGACATGGTAAGAGACTACCCCATGATGAGTATCTTCGATTTCCACACGCATCAGGGTTTGATCCGGACCACGCGCCGCAAAGGTAAAATTTTCGGTCAGAACACCCGGTGTTCCGTGAAAAATCCCACCGGCATCAAATGCCCCAGCACTCAGGCTCACGACGGTATAACTCGACCGACTTGACCTCACATTGTACATGTACTTTATCTCGTCGGAACTCATCTGCTCGAGTGTAATGTAAGCGTTCAGCCCGCCCGGTTCTGAAAGTCCCGCCGCGCTAACGCGAGGTGTATTGGTGTGCACGGTCAGTTTGCTTTCGTCATATCGCTGGCCTTCAAGCGGACTATCCAATCCTGCCGTCCTCACATTAATGTAATTGATCAGATCATATCCGACTAAATCCCGATTCAACTCAAACTCAATCTTCGACACATGTCTCCGGTCAAAATTTTCGTCCACGTTGGGCTCAAGCGGATCCAGTGTCAACGTATAATTCCTCGGTTCCCCGATGAGTACTAATTGAAACCGGGCCCCATCGCCTTCGACGTCAAAAACGTCGACATTGATCCTAATATGATTCGGGCCATTCACTGCGAGAACAAAATCCTGCGGCAAATCACCGGGATCACCCGTAAACTCAATTTGCACTTTGACAAATGAGGTCTTAGAACCTCTGAGATTATAGCGAAACCGAATGTGTCCTGATGAGGGTTGAGTCAGCACAACATAGCCTGGCGGCAATCCGGGCGTTTCAAGATCGCAGTAATTTCCTCCCCCTGCCTTCACGACGGGTCTATCGTTTAAAAAAGTATGTGCATCAGCGGAATAAGAACTTCCTTGTACGATTTTTCTTTCAGACTCCGTCAACGTCCCTTGCATCAAGAAATTAGTAGTCGTCGATAAAGGCTCCACATTTCCCTCAGATGACGACGGACTGGTAGAGTCCAAACTCGGAGAGACCGTAGGAATGTTTGATCCTTCTGAATTTTGGTAGTCACTGCTGGGATAAAGTGCGGTTTGAGAATAAATAAAAAGCGTCGCCAACAAAAAAATAAAAAATATGTTTTTTTTGTGTTTATAAAACATTGTAACACCATCCCTCATCTTCACTTTCTATCGATTTTTAATTCGTTAGAAAGTCCGTAGAATAAAGGGGAAATAAACGGTTCCATATAATATTATACGAGTATCGGTTTAAATGCAACGATTACGAAAGCAAACGCATCGGACAACTCGTTAGAGCCTTGAAAATGATAGGAATGTAAGTTTTTGGACCGCTGGGTGCAGGTGTACTCGTTAATGAGTTGTTCCAGTTCCTTCCCCTGTTTTCTGAAGGGGGGCAGGACAGTTGGGTATCAAAAACCCCACTTTCTCCCTCCACTTTCATAAATCAAGGGGAGGGTAACCGGAGCAACGCACTCGTTACTCTAACTGCTTTGTGAACCCCAGCAAGTAGAAGCTGACTTCACAGGTACGCCACGTTGGTTGATGGTGAGACTTTCCGTGGTCATGAACGGCTGATTCGCTAATTCAGCAGGCGGTCGATTTCTTCTTTGAGGTGAAGCAGGTTAAAGGGTTTGAGCAAGAATGCGTCGCGGCCGATTTTTTCGGCCTCGTCCACCATCCCTTGATCCACATAGCCGGTATTCACGATGATTTTGGTCTTTGGAGAAATTTCTTTGCAAAGTTTTAGAATGGTAAGTCCGTGGATATCAGGAAGTTTCATATCCAAAAGCAAAATGTCCGGCTTGGTTTCTTTGATGAGACGAAGACCGTCTTCCCCTGTCTCGGCAGTTTGGACATCAAACCCCTCTTCGGTAAAAAAGCTTTGAACCTCTTCGATGATTCCGGCCTCGTCGTCAATAATAAGCAGCGTTTTCATTTCCCTTTAACCTGCTGACGCCTGCCGCTGCGCTTGAAATCCCCCGCCGAGCGACGCTTCGTCATAAATTGGCGAGGTCAGGATAAATTCACTTCCCTCACCGGGCGTACTGACAACTCTGATTTCTCCGCCGTGCAATTCAATAATGTACTTGCACATATAAAGTCCTAATCCCGATCCCTTCCCAGGAGCTTTTGTGGTATATCCGTAATTAAAAATTTTGGAAAGAACCTCCTTTGTCATCCCCGTGCCGTTATCGATAAAATGTACCATAACGAATCTAGAATTTTGAGGATCTGGCTCGGCCCAGATGTGAATCTTTCTATGTTTCTTTCCAGACATCGCATGGTAGGCATTGATGAACAAATTGAGGAAAACCTCCTGCAGCCTTTCTAAATCACCCCGGATGAGCGGCAAACTGCTGGGCACGTCAAATTCGACTTCGGTACCTGTCAGATTATCCAGATAGGTTTGAAACTGAACGAGGGGCAACGTTTCTTCCAAGATCAGTTTCAAGGAAAGCGGTTCGAATTTCCCTTTTTCGGATTTCTTCAATAGCCCCGTAAGCGTATTGACAACCGCCTTGATCCGATTGATGTTTTGTTCCATCTTCTCAAAAAGATCCAGAATCTCGCCAACCTTCAAGTTGGGATTTTTGCGGAA
This sequence comes from Candidatus Omnitrophota bacterium, assembly GCA_023819025.1. GTDB lineage: Bacteria > Omnitrophota > Omnitrophia > Omnitrophales > Aquincolibacteriaceae > JAMWDC01. Next base: position 4,406 of record JAMWDC010000034.1, read on the forward strand.
TTTCAAAAGGATGCGGGACACGTTCATGGAAAGAATTGTCAGCGGATTGTTGACCTCGTGCCCAACGGAGGCTGCGAGTCGGCCAAGGGTCGCCATTTTCTGCTCGTGAATCAGCTGGGCTTGCGTATCCTGCAATTGCTTATTGGCGATCTCCGTTTCCTTCAGCGCTTTCGCCAAAAGATCTTTGGAAAATTGAAGCTGTTCATTAATCCTCTCAAGCTCCTTTCCCTTCATGACGGCCTCGTCATAGAGCCGGGCATTTTCAATAGCAATCGCAGACTCTTGAGCCAGGGTATAAAGCACATTGACATCTTCCGTGGTAAAAAAATCTCCGGACTTTTTCTCACCCAACACAAGGACATGCCGAAGCTCGCGTCCCAGGAAACTCGGGACGCAACAGGCGGCGCGGATCTCCAGCATGGTCTTCTCGATCGCCTTAAAATCGTATTGCAGTGAAGCATCTCCCTTTAGCTTTCCCTTATTGCCGGCTTCGATAACCTCTCGAATCCGCTCCAGATCCACACCTCCTTTTTCCCGTTTCAAGAAAAGTATGAGCGGATGGCACCCACTTAAATGATATTCAAGAAATTGTCTTTCATATCCCCGCTGATATTCAAGTTTGTAATCCCCACGATCCGGAAGCCACGATAAGATTGCAGCATTCTTGACGCGCATGTTCCGCGTGATAAAGTGGACTACGAGCCCCAACAAATGGTGCAGGCTTTCGATCCGCGAAATCCCCTGAGCGG
>JAMWDC010000034.1:5164-11403 GCA_023819025.1 Candidatus Omnitrophota bacterium
CTTTGAGAAATCTTTGATAATCGTATTTCTTCTGAAACAAATACCGATCCGTAACGCCAATCAATAAGGCGCGCACGGGTTCATAACTGAAGGCAATCAAAAAAATACTCATCCCAACTGCCAGTTCCCACTTAAATCGGAAGTGGGCCGCCAAGGCTTCTTGGGCAACAAACAACCCAAAAGAAAAAATCCCGAACACAAAAGCGAACAATCCGGCAAAGACGACTGTCCGACGAACTATGACAGGAATGTTCATCAAACGGTAGCGGATCATGGCATACGCTGTTACGGCGACGTAAGCGGAGAACAGGATGTGTGTGACCGGTGGAATAGGGATGCGATACCAAAGAAAGAAGTTTGTCGAGACCCCGATACAACCCAGCAAGGTACCGGCGAAAATATATTTCATCTGTTTTTTGGCAACTTCATCGGACGGATACAAATTCTGATAGATCAGCCAAACGGTATAAGCAAACATAAGAAGCCAGAGAAATACAAAGGGGGAATACAAAACACCGGGTTCCGGCCAAAATCGAAACATCATGACCGAAGAAATACCGGAAACCAGAGCTGCCGTCGCACCCGCTGCTAAGGAAGCGAATCCGAACAAATAGCTTAGATACAGAAAACCGCGTTTGGCGCTCTGTAAATTCAAAAGAGAAAGAATGTAATGAAGGTAAAAGACCGGGATAAAGATGAAACCGACCATGGACAAGCGGGAATACAACAAGGCACTTTCAGCCGTAGGTGCGGTGAGAAGCAAAAAATAAAAAAGACTCCAGATCGCAATAGATTGGGAAAAAAGAAAATAGGTCAGGTATTTTGGATTTCGAAAATTGCGGCTGATGACAAAACAACCGAAGACCAAGCTCAATAAGGCATTCAACATACTGCTAAGGATACAATAAAGCCCCATAGGATCGTGACCGAATTACCCTAAAGCACCTTTAATGGTTTCCAATATGTCGGAATTATCAAACGGTTTGTAGAAAAAAGCAAGGGGTTGTAACTGTTTGGCATCGGCCTCTGCTTGTTCGTCGGCGTAACCGGTAATAAAAATCACCGGGACGGCAGACTTGTCTTTCTTTGCCCGAATGGCTTTGATGATCTCAACGCCGTTTGTCTCGGGCATCCGGATATCACAAAGAATCAGGTCGATCTCTTCGCGGTCAGCAAGGGTCAATGCCTCCCGACTATCTCTAGCCGCACTCACGGCGTACCCGTTTCTCCGAAGCAATAAAGAAAAGGTTTTTATGAGGATTTCTTCATCATCAATGATTAAGATCCGTTTGGACGTCTTGGATGCGGCCATGAATGATTTCCCGTCCGGGATCATGAAGCCTCCGGAGAGGGCAGCCCAGGATTCACTGAATCGTTGACCACAAACCGTAACACGAATGTTGTCCCAATCCCTTCCTCGGAACTGACCTCAATCTGACAACGGTGTTTTTCGAGAATGCTGTAAGTGACCGAAAGCCCCAGGCCTGTTCCCATCCCGACTTCCTTGGTGGTGAAAAAAGGATCGAAAATCTTACTGAGATTTTCCTTTTTGATTCCGATACCGTTATCGATCACTTGAATTTCAGCAAGGCCATTTTTCTTAAAACCCTTCACGTGAATTTTACCCGGACGCCCCGCCGCTCGGATGGCGTCCCGGGAATTGACGAACAAATTGGTAAACGCCTGCTCAAGTTCATTGGGATTGCCTTCAATGGCCGGCAGGTCTTCGAGTTCCGTTACAAGTTCAATATTTTCCTGTTTCAATTGGTAGGCAAGCATGGATACGGAATTTTGAATAACGTTCGGAAGGTGGACCATTTGATGAAGTGGTTCCTGAGTCGATTTTCGCGCATATTTCATGAGTTTTTGAATGATGTTCTGACATCGCCGAGCACCTTCTTCGATGAGAGTGATAGACTCCAGATCTTCCGAGCTGGCGCTCATTTTGAGGAGCTGGGCATTGGTCAGGACTGCCGTAAGAGGATTATTAATCTCGTGAGCCACACCGCCGGCCAAGGTACCGATGGTGGCCAATTTTTCCGCTTGAACGAGTTGGGCCTGTGTTTGTTCCAATTGTTTGGTTCTCTCTGCGACTTTTCGTTCAAGTTCTTCATTCCAAAGCTGGAGATTTTTTTGCATCGCAATGATGTGAAGTGCGTTCGATAAGGCGATGGCAGCGCTCCGGCGTAATTCCGCCAAAAAATTAATGTCCGAGGAACGAAAACGCTGAAGGTTCTGCTTCTGGCCGATATTCAACACCCCGATCAGGCGCTGGTTCACGACCAAGGGCACACAAATCAGGGCATGCAGACAATTGAAATACTGCTTGGCTTCATGAACTATCGAATCGAACCGCGGGTCAAGATCCAAATATTCCCCAACCACTACTGTATCATTGACCTCCAGCCATCGGAGAAACTTATTCTCGATGCTCAGCCCCTGGGCGGGGTCACTAAGCAAAGCGGGCATCCTCTCGAACGAGTCGGAATTTTCCTGCCGGACTAACATGGTCACACGGGTCGCGTAAAAAATCGTTTGAATGGTGTAAAGAATGTGGGATACGACTTCACCGAGGCTTCGCTTATGGACTAAGACATCGTTGAATTTTTCAAGCGCTCGAATCAGGTCCCATTGACGGCGCTGAAACAAATGATCAATATGCGGCTGGATGTGACGGGCATAAAACATCAAAAAGATGAAACTTCCCGCAACGCAGACAAGAAATGCGAAGGAAGACAGACTCTGCAACCAATCTCGTAGGACATTGAAAAAGACAACCAGAGGTGCCGCAAAAACGAGAGAGGTCAAAAACCACATGATGGTTTTATGGATAACGGTCTCAATATCCATCACTTTGTATTTGACGATCGAATAGGCCACCAGCAGGATCCAGATTAAAACAGAGATATAACCGATCGGATAGAGAGGAAAGTAAAAAAACTTGGGGAGGTAATCCACCGATCCTGTAAAAGAAATGAGAAATGCGATCGCTATCAGTCTGATCTGGACCTTTCGAATAGGGACCGTCTCCAGGCGATACGCTTTGACGAAATTGGAAAAGGCCTTGAAGAAATAGACGAAAAAGAACCCAAGAAAAATGCGGGGAATGGGTCCGTAGATCGGATAATAGCCCCAGAAATAATGATAGACCCCTTTGAAACCGAACGGCGTCAATAATGCGAGCAGATAAAAAATGCCCGCTCCTACGAGACCTGCAACCACCCATTTTTTTTGGGCATGGAAAAGATTTAACCAGATGACGGAAAAGGCATAAACGCACGGCGATACATAGGCAACTCCCAAAAAGGTTACCCAACGGTACATCTGAAGAGCAAGTTCTGCATTTTTACACGAATACATCAGGGAGATCCCGTAAAGCCAGAAATTGACGCATAAACAAATAAGAAAGAAGGAAAAATTAGAAATCGATTTCCTATTTTGAAGAAAAACGAATATCCCGATACACAGGATCACCGTACTCACCCCAGCCACGGACAGGGCAGACCCATTCAAATAAAAAAGATGAAAGATTTCACTGACCATTTTTGAACATCACCTCCTTTTTGGCTTCTTTGATTGCAGCAATGTCACTGTCCCCCAAAAGCCGGTTGCCCCAGAAGAACGGCGCCACCTCAAAACCGTGCTTCCGTCCGATCTCGGAAATGATTCCTACTTTATCGTTCGTAATAAAACCCTTCCCCCAGGAAAAATTTTCATACCGCTCTTCGAGATCCAGAAGGATCGCCTCGGCAAAACAGCCGTATAGAACCCGAGTGGAGGGAAGTCCGAGATCAAATCCCAGATTAAACTCCGAAGGAAGTGCCGATATCCCGCCTGAAAAAATAAGGATATCTTTACGATCACACTGGGTATAAGAAATATTTTTGGGGTAACCCACGTCACAAACAATGGCGCCCGGTTTAAAATTATGAAGATCCACAATAGCGCCGGTCGAGCTCGCCGCGGCGATAACGATATCCGCATTTCGAACCGCCTCATTATTGTCGCGGGAAGTTTTTATTTTCGCCTTCCCATAATAGGCAAGCACTCGCTCCGCCTCCATAAGATTCTTTTCACTGCGGCTGGTGATTGTTATTTCACTCACCTTTTCAGAGAGAATCCGGGCGCACGCATTTCCAATATCGCCCGTTCCACCGATCACAGTAACCTTGGCATGGCTCATATCAACTTCCATGAGCTGAGCTGCCTTGTAAACGCCATCCAAAACAAGTGCCACCGTAAAAGTATTTCCAGTCGTTACCGGAATATGAACAGCACTCAAGAGCACTTTGGAATACCTCTCGCCCGCAATCGAAGTAAACCCACCCAGGGTCACGATGCCTGCTCCGAGACTTTCCGAAATCCGGCAGGCCTCAACAACTTTTTCCACGACTCTCTCCGGACTGAGTAGCAACATATCTGGTACAATCGGACACATAATAAAAAAACCATTAACCTCTTGACCTGTTTTAGATCGGAAGTTTTTCACTTCGTAAGATTTATAAGAAGGCGTGATCTCAAAAATCTTGGAAAGAAATTCCTGTGACGGCATTTTGAGATCCGGTTTGAAAAATTTTAAATACCGTATCAGATGCTGCACATTATAGGGATGGCCGACGACCGAAAATCCCTTAAGATCGCTGCTTTTGCGGTCACCGATCAGTTTATAGCGCCTCATTCGCAGCGTGTTGTCAATGGCATGAAGTATCAGTTCGAAATTCTTTTTGATTTTGTCGGCGATGACATGTCCGACCATCTCATCGAGGAACGGCATTCCAATCCTCGCCCGAGTGTTAATGATAACCTCCGTCCCCCCCGTAGCATGATTTTTCAAACACCACTCGCCTTCGAAACATTCCAAGTCCCCTTCAACCAACTGAAAACGCACGATAAAATTCTTAACGTCAAAGACTTCCCGTTCCTTCCAACTGAGGGGAAAGTTTTCGACTTCGACATTCCAAGCAGTCAGGGCCTCATGATGCTTTCTCTCGAGAACCGTACAGCTCTTAACACTGGGCATAAACTTTGGGAAATCCTGAACACGCGTGATGAGACGGAGAATTTTCCATCGCTTCGCCGGAATTACCTTCCGCACCTCCACTCGGATCATTCCTTTATCGTTCTCGTCCATTCATTTCACTGCCCCCGTAAGGGTGGATGATTAATATTTCGACTAGGTCCGCTTCAAAATTAATTTTGCGGTTAAGCGACCCAATCCTCGTTCAAGATTGCAATTTCGGATCCGCAATTGCAATCTTGAAGGCATGCATCACTGAAGCGGACATAAGACTTAAGTCGGAGACGCATCCCTTCTCAAAGATCCAGGACTGGATTACAAAATCAACTCTCTATCCAACTCGGGTGCGGCAATACTACCCGACACCATTTTCAACAAACGGCCTTACTTTCGATCATGCTCATGCCCGATCAACGGACAAGTATATCGCCCGCAACACAAATCACTTTCGTTTTAAGAAAATTCCGAATTCGACAGGGGCTTTTGACTCACGGAACAATGATTGTTTAGGAATTTCTCGATATCCGACAATGCCACACGCCACCGCGTGCCGCCGAGTTTGTACGCCGGAAGCTCTCCGCTTTTTACGTACTTAAGGATTGTCTTCCTGGATTTGACTCCGAGATAGGACTGAACTTCAGAAAAGGTGAGAAAATGTTTTGAACTTTCGATTTTATCTTGAAACTTTGAGATAACGGCCCAATTTTTGAGAGACTTTTTCATACTTACAAGCTGTTTAAGTGATTCCGCCTATTAAGCACTTAAAGAGGCAGTATGAACTGCGCGGCTAAAACGATTGACTAAACTTTACCGATTAAGAAAAAACGGTCAAAATTAGGTATTTCTGAGCGGATTTATTCTACTCTAGGGCAGAAGCGAGTCAACGGATTTTAGCACGATTTTCACCCATGATCTGCTTAACATAATGTGAGAGCCCACGACGTGGTACCGGATAAATAACGAACACGCGCGGGCATGCCCGCGGGACCTCTCGGACGGCAGAATATCCCTGCGAAGGCCAATGGAAGGGACTGCACCGTGTTACGTGTTATCGGAAGGAACATACTATCGACAGACAGTACAAGAACAGTTACCGTTCAGGTACCCTCTGATTACATTCCGTTACCGTTCAGGTACCCTCTGATTAAATTCCTTCAGAATTTCTGAAAGATGGCGATTTAAGAATGTCCGATGCCATCTTTTACTGATCAACAACTTGAGT
>JAMWDC010000035.1 GCA_023819025.1 Candidatus Omnitrophota bacterium
CTGGTTCTTGTTCGACAGCCAGATCAGCCGCACCGCCAGTAAATCGTGCCGTTTCTGGATTGTCCGTCACGGACTGGATGTTAATTGCCCTTTGTTTCCTGGTTCTTGTTCGACAGCCAGATCAGCCGCACCGCCAGTAAATCGTGCCGTTTCTGGATTGTCCGTCACGGACTGGATGTTAATTGCCCTTTGTTTCCTGGTTCTTGTTCGACAGCCAGATCAGCCGCACCGCCAGTAAATCGTGCCGTTTCTGGATTGTCCGTCACGGACTGGATGTTAATTGCCCTTTGTTTCCTGGTTCTTGTTCGACAGCCAGATCAGCCACACCGCCAGCGAAAACAGGATGAATGCCGCAATACCGCTTCCCAGCAAGGGGATTTCGAAATCCGCAATGACGATTTCGAAATCAACGATAAATCTCATGAGATGGATCAAGGCCACCGCAAGGAAGATATAGCCCGCCACCTTTAAGGCAATTTTTTGCATCTGTAACCCTCCGATACTGTTTGAAAACTCCACGGTACTTTCAGACTTGTGACGTAAGCGCCGTTAATACCCTCTGGAAACCGATGACGACCTCAGCCATACTTTCATAACTGAGTTTGTCATATGTGTCCGAATCACTGTGGTAATGCGGGTACCGATAAAAGGCCGTGTCCGTGATCATGACCGCTGGGTAGTTTTCTTTCCAAAAAGACCAGTGATCCGAAAGATCGACGCCGGGAACAAAAGAAAAAGTGGTCAGAGACTCGATCGGAAACTGTGTTTGCTTTTTAAAATTCCAAGTGACTTTATTGACGAGCCATCGCGAATAAAAATTCCCCACGACCGCGATAAAATTTCCCTTGTTGGGATACAGGAAACTCAAGAACGGCGGGTACTGTTGGGAGTCTGGTTCCTGTGTGTAATAACCGATCATTTCAAAGACGAGAGCGGCTTTGATATTTTCTTTTCGCTGGGTCGCGGACTTGGCATAGACCAGGCTGCCCATGGCCGAGGTTCTGAAAAAGGGCGGTTCCTCATTCACAAAGGCGATGAATTTGAGACTCCGGTCCGTCGGCACCGTGGACATCAAACGGGATAATTCCAGAAGTCCGGCGACAGCGCTGGCATTATCGTCTGCACCAGGGTTATCGCAGGTATCGTAATGAGCGCCGAGGATAATGATTTCCTGAGGGAGGCGTAGGCCGGGTTTGGTCACAACGATATTTTGAACGGTTTTCCCCATGGTACGGAATCCCTGACATTCCGGCCGGTAACCATACGATTCAAATTTTTGAGTGATGTAATCTTGGGCCTCGACGAGTTTGTCGTAGCTGAAAACACTCCGGTCGCCGATTTCATGGGCAAGTCGGTACACATGCGATTTTAAAAGTTCAGCAAGAGGCATATTTTTTTCAGTTCCAATCCCCGACATTCCCCGGAGTCTCCCTTTAAAGGCAGAAGATTTTATAACAAGCCAGAGACCCCGATAGCGAAAATAATTAATCGTGAAATTCGTTTCAATATCGATCGTACTCGCAATACCGGCCACTATTAAGCTGATTCACACGTCCGATGAAAAACCCCGGCGGCTCGCTTGCCTTGGTTCAATTCCCATTTGAGGATGGGGTAAGCGTCCTGCCTAGTTTTGGCGATTACGCGGATGGTTCGGCACTCCAGAGATTGAAGCATTGATTGCGATACCTTCGCGCAACCCGCAACGTCCGGACCGATTACCAGAACTTCTGGCTGATAATTCAACACCTCGTTTAAATCTTCAATGGCCGGGAAATGTTCCTGTTTTCCGCTACCCGCCCGGGCTGGTGCAATTTGGGAAAACCATAAGATCTTCGTCACAACATTTTCCCGCAGCCGTCATGGGTTGAAAGGAATAAGCCTCGATGTTCATTCGTCATTGCCTCATAAAATTATAGGGTATTATGTCGCTTATCCCTATCAAAAAAAACATATCGTTGCGCTCACGGCGTCCACATCCCTATAATAATAACGCAGCGGCACCAGGTACAAAGGAGGTTGACGTGGCTGAGACGCTTGAAAAATTGAAGCATTACCTCACACCTTCTGGATTCGTGGGGATCATCCTAGAATCTTTTTCACAGAGAGAAACTGCAAGACTGATGGCCTCGCTCGGTGCAGTCTACCCGGGTACCAGGATCGAATCGATTGATCACGAAGAATTAGCGAGAGGCTTGGTAGAGGATGCCGTGAGAGATCCTGGACTTTTTATGGCTCTTGAGAAGGCGTTGGACAGAGCTCATGAAGCGGATCTTGAAGAAATGAAAGACTTATCCGTTGGTGAAATTAAGCAGCTTCTTGCCCCCATTGGCGAAATCTACGAGCGGAAGGGTATCGGCAAGCTCCTCTGGGTTCTTTTAAAGGATGAAAGGCATGAAGTTAACGAATTGATCCCCGGCTTCCTTCGGTCTGTCTATAGATATAGTGGCAAGATTGATAAGAAGCACGAAGAAATCGAGGATTTCAAAAAACGTCTTACAGAAGGGAAGATCAGCAAGGAGGAAATTCGGGGTCTTCAGCATATGCTTTTTTCCAAATTCGATGAGGTCCGCAACCTTCAGAGAAAACTTAAAGAGCGTGAAAGGAAAATCGAGGACTTGTGTGAAGAACGCCGGAGGTTGAAGGGAGACATTGCTTCCTTGAGGAGGATGCATGATCAGTTCGCTCGAGATCTGGTGCGCTTAAAAAGAGATTTGGAACATAAAGATGCCGTCCTTCGAGAACTCCAAGAAGCTGTCAAGAAAATGCCGAAGACGGAGGAGAGACAGCTATACCGGCAGCTTCACGATTTAGAACGGGAAAATCGTAAACAAGAACATGAACTTCAGGAGTTGAAGGCCGAGGTATTGCGGCAGAAAGAGGCGTTATGGGCAGAAACCGCTTCCAAGATACGCTTGGCAAGAGATCTTGAAGTGCTGCGTGCAGAAAAGGTTTTTCTGGAAGGCCAACTTGCCCAAGCTGTGAAAGGCAGCGAAATCACGGAGAACCAGCCGGAGGAAGCCGTTTGTGAAAAAACGGCACAGGTACCCAAGGATAAAGGAAAGCGGCTTGGTATTTTTGTGGATATGCAGAATATTTGGATTGCCTCCAAGCGTTTTGGACGAAAGATTGATTTTCAAAAATTACTGGATTTGATTGTCCTTGACAGGCATCTGGTGAAGGCCCTTGCCTATGTCGTTGTCATCCCCGGACTTGATCAGGAGGCGTTTTTTAATATGCTTAAACGCAGGGGATTTGAAGTCAGGTACCGGACACTGATCCGCCGCGCAGACGGATCCGCAAAAGGAAACTGGGATACGGGCATGGTGGTGGATGTCATTAAGTTTGTGGATAAAAATGACCTCGACATTATCCATGTGGTAAGCGGGGATGGTGATTTTGCAGATCTTTTGAAGTTTGTTAAGACAAAAGGCGTTCGCGTTGAGGCCTCGGGTTTTCCCTTTAATACCGCCCAAGAACTTATCAAATGCGCGGACGAGTTTTTTCCGCTGGACGAAAACATTTTGAAAGAAGTTGCACCGGTTAACCTAGGATAAAATGGATCGTCTTGTGACCGTATCATTCGAGGTTTTAGCGGGCCTTCTTCTTCTCGGTTTATTTTATGCCAACACGGCTTGGATAGCCTCGAGGGGATTGACTGCTGCGATGAGGGCCGGACGAGTTGTTAAACGGACGCGGGCTTTTTTTGGTTTTTTTTGTGTTGTTTTTTTTCTCGGGGTTGGATTGAGGTCATTTTTAGGTTGGGCCGAAGGGCCGGATCGAAAGATCCAGTGTGTTGTCAGTCTTTCGCCTTTAAAAAATTTTGTCAAAGACATCGGAGGAGATCGGGTGGAGGTCAAAATCTTGATTCCACCAGGAGCCAATCCTCATACGTATGAACTCAAGCCGTCGCAGTTGAAGGAGATTGAAAACGCCGATCTTCTTGTCAAGGTAGGTTCAGGGATCGAATTTGAACTGGCATGGCTGGACAAGCTTTTGGCGCTTAATAAAAAAATGTTGGTTGTGGATGGATCCCGCGGGATTGACTTTTTGGACATGCATGGATGTGACCCTGAAAGCGGGGCGTGTGCGGAAAGCGTGGGGCATCATTCTCCTCAAGGCAGGGATCCTCATATTTGGCTTTCCCCCCAAAATGCGAAAATCATCGCTGGTAACATTCTTGAGGGGTTCGCCACGATCGATCCCCTCCACAAAGACTTCTATGAGATCAACAAAGGAACGTTAGTAGGGCGGCTGGATCAACTTTCAAGCGAAATCAGAAATGCATTCACCGGGTTCAGAACGAACAAGTTCATCGTTTTTCATCCGGCATGGGGTTATTTCGCAAGGGATTTCGGACTTGAGCAGGTGCCGATCGAATTCGGCGGGAAGGAACCCTCCGCACAACAATTAGCCGCAGTGATTGATCAGGCAAAAAAACTTCAAATCAAGGCAATCTTTGCCTCCCCCCAATTCAGCCGAAAGAGTGCCGATGTGATTGCCCGTGAGATTCAGGGGACCGTGATCTTCATCAATCCTGTAGCGGAAGATTATCTCGAGAATCTAAAACAAGTGGCCGAGGCCATCCGGAAAAACAGTTGATGAATGATGCCGTTCAAGAAAAAGAAATCGTCAGTTTGAAAAATGTATGGGTCGATTATGACAGTTTGACAGTTCTGGAAAATATCAATCTGGTGGTTCGAGAGCGTGATTTTCTCGGGATCATCGGCCCCAACGGTGGCGGGAAAACCACGCTTCTTAAGGTCATCCTCGGTCTTGTGAAACCTAGCCGGGGCGAAGTAGCGGTTTTCGGCCAGAGGCCGGAGCAGGTGAGAAAACGGATTGGTTATGTTCCTCAGACATGTTTCTTTGACCGGGATTTTCCGGTCAGCGTTTGGGATGTAGCCCTCATGGGGCGGCTGGCCCATACGGGGCCTTTTAAAAATTTTGGGCCCGAAGACAAAGCACTAACCGAAGAAGCTTTAAAGACCGTGGAAATGATCGATGATAAAGACCGGCAAATCGGCAGGCTTTCCGAGGGGCAAAAGCAAAGAGTTTTTATTGCCCGTGCCCTTGCCAGAAAGCCGGAGTTATTGCTTTTGGACGAGCCTACTGCCAGTGTGGATACGCGGATGCAGTTTGGTATTTATGAGTTGCTGGAACGATTAAAGAAACAGGTCGCTGTTGTGATGATTTCTCACGATATCGGCGTCATTTCCAGCCACGTGGACAAGATCGCCTGTCTCAATCGGCGGCTTTTTTATCACGATTCCAGTGAAGTCACGATCAAGGATTTGGAAGAAGTTTATCATCAGTGCCCCGTGGAAATGATTGCCCACGGGATCCCACACCGGGTGATGAAGGAGCATAAACATAAATGATCGAGGTATTGCAGTATGAATTTATGCGGAATGCCCTGCTGGCAGCGATCCTTGCGAGTATTGCCTGCGGTATTGTCGGCACCTACGTGGTGGTCAAAAGAATTGTTTTTATCAGCGGCGGCATCGCCCATGCCGCCTTCGGCGGTATTGGTTTGGGTTTTTTTCTGGGGATCAATCCGGTCTTGGCGGTCATTCCTTTCTGTCTTTTATCTGCCTTGGCGATCGGGGGCATGAGTAAAAAAAGCAGGCTTCCGGAAGATACCATCATCGGAATTTATTGGGCGATGGGCATGGCCTTGGGGGTCATTTTAATCGGTCTCGCGCCCGGCTATGCGCCCGATCTGTTCGGTTATCTTTTCGGGAATATTCTTACCGTGCCTTCCTCGGACCTTGTGTTGATGCTCGTTTTGGACGGGATCATTATCATCACCGTGCGGTTGTTTTATAAGGAGTTTTTAGCACTTTCTTTCGATGAGGAAGTGGCTAAGGTATCGGGTGTCAAAGTGGAATGGTTCTATCAGATCCTTTTATGTTTGGTGGCCTTGACCGTGGTGGTGCTGATCCGGATCGTTGGTATTGTCCTTGTGATTGCCTTGTTGACGATCCCGGCTGCTATTGCCAAACAATATACATTTCATTTGAAGCGGATCATGTTCCTTTCGATCGTCCTCGGCATCATCCTAACCGTGTCTGGTTTAGGGTTATCTTATAGGTTCGATTTGGCCTCGGGTGCTACGATCATTCTGCTTTCAGGAAGTGCGTTTATCTTATCGAATATCCACAAAGGATTCTCCGAGCAATCCCGCAGAAAACCAGGTCTTCGGTAAATTGCCGCGGGAATACGAATAGGGTATGAATCCTCCAGGATCGTTTCGATCTTGTTCATCGTTCTCAATACACACAGTGAGAATGTTCCGTGATAGAGAAATTTACTTTTGATCTTCAATCACATCAGGTACGGAAAAAATTGGTTCTCGTCAAGTCAGAACTGGAACTGCGCACGCATGTTGTCCTAAAGCTCCTTGCTTATCTGTTGTTTTATGATCCGCGACTTCAGATCGAAACCAGTGTGGATATGCACTATAAGCCGGATCTTGTCATCCCGGGGGAGTCCGGGATTCCGGAGCTCTGGATTGATTGCGGTAAGATTGCTTTAAGGAAGGTGGAAAAGATTTCGACAAAATTGCGTGCCTCCCGGATTGTGATCGTCAAAGAGACCCATGGGGAACTTGAGCGTTTCAAAAAGCTGATTGACAAAAAGGTCGATGCTGCATTCCGGCTTGAATATTTGGCGTTTGATCATGATTTCATTTCTGGGATAGCTGATTCGCTCCAGCGGACCAACGAGCTTACCCTTTACACGGTTATGGAAAACGTTATTGGCATCGCGCTGAATGATCAGGTCTTCGAAAGTTTCCTATACCGTTGATGTCATGAGAGTTATGAAGGCCAAGAACGTCCTTTCAGGCGTCAAAGAGTGAATCGGTACTCCCCATTGATCGAGAGACTCAAGATATGTTCGCAGAATGAGCCCCGAGATCGATCGAAACATGGATGCATAAGGGAGTGAAGGATTTTTGCCCTTGTTACGATAATAATTGTGAACCTTCTAAGACTTTATAAAATATAAATTTTTATTTCTTTACTATATATGTGCGTTGCTCCGGTTACCCTCCCCTTGATTTATGAAAGTGGAGGGAGAAAGTGGGGTTTTTGATACCCAACTGTCCTGCCCCCCTTCAGAAAACAGGGGAAGGAACTGGAGCAATGTATTATATATATTTGAACAATGTGATTTGCTCCAGTTTTCACAGAAGAGGATTCTTCTGCATCCCGCCGCTAGTTCTTCGGCGGATCCGTCCTCTGGCGAAATGGGGAGAGAATAACTGGAGCAACTCATTATATCTTGATCTTTTGGAGAAACTAGATATTGCAAGAGATTTGTAACTTACACCTGATCGTGGCGATCCTCTGTTCTGGATCGAACCAGTTGGGCGTATTTAATGCGCAACAATTCAAGCGATTAGGCGGCTAAGTCGGGGCGGGGTTGCCGCGGAACGAGTAAGCGGGATCCGCTTTGGGGAAGGAGAGGGCGGTAATGCCGTATGATTCAAAGTTAGACGAATGCTTGTTTTCGAAATCCTGGGGAACCGAATCTGAGCGATTGACCGTGGGAGTTTATTCCTACAATAAAGGACCCAAAAAACTCCAGATCACACGCGAAAATGTTATCGGTGAAGACGGATTCCGATTCGTCAGGCTCGGGCGGCTGAGCAAGGAAGAGGTTAACGCTCTTTTACCGATCATTCAAGAAGCGTTGAGTTATTTGAATTAAGGGAAGAGCGGATCTTGGATTTCAAAAGAGCCCGAGTGTTGACCTATTGGCTTACCGATCGCTCCTATCTTTATCCGCACCGGAAAAGGCCTGTGCCCTTTCGAGGCCAAATCCATGTCACATTCAGGAATGAACACGCCGGACAAGCCGCTTTGTCTTCTCTGCTCACAATGAGTTGATCCTGCCGGTATGTGTGAAATTTTTTTGCGGCACGCGGGATATTTGCTTTCGCCGTCCCAGAGAATTTGTTTCCAAAGAGGTCAAATGTGCTAAAATGTCCTACGAAATTTTAGCCGGATAAAATTCAGGAACCTTGGTTCGCAGCCGACGAAAGTCAAATGAATAAACAATATTGATGTTTCATCGGTAAGGTGATCTATGAAAAATCCATTTTTACAGGTTGCCGTTTTTTTAATTCTGTGTGGCGGTGCGGTCATATTTTTTGTTGCACGGCCGGGCCGGGCGAATGAAGGAATCCGCAAACCCGTGGTGAGCGGCCAGTTCTATCCGGCCTCACCGGAAGCCCTGAAGGAACAGATTCGATCATTTCTAACCCAGGCCAAGTCTAGTCCTAGACCCGGGATCAAGGCCCTGGTAGTGCCTCATGCGGGTTATGTGTACTCTGGGAGGATTGCAGCTGAGGCTTTCAACACGGTCCGTGGACAAAGTTTCGACAGTGTCATCGTGATCGGTTTTTCTCACCGGACGCCATTTTCCGGAATCTTTGTGGATACGGCGCAATTTTATGAGACGCCGCTGGGGCAGGTTTCGGTCAATCGGGCCCTCGCCGAGCAGATACGTCAGGATCATTCGGTTCTGCGCGACTCGCCTCCGGGTATTTTGGCTGAACATTCCGTTGAAGTCCAGATTCCGTTTCTTCAGGAAACGGTGGCAAATCTGAATATCGTCCCGATCTATATGGGTGCCCAGAACATGGAGAATGCCCGCATTTTGGCCGAGGCGATTTCCAAGGCGATCGAAGGAAAGAATGTGCTCATGGTGGTCAGCACGGATTTGTCTCATTACCATCCTTATGAAACGGCCAAGCATAAAGACGAAATGTTAATTTCACTATTTCAACAGGGCGACATTCCGAAATTAGTGTCCGAACTTACTCAAGGCAATATCGAGGCATGCGGCACGGGGCCTCTTTTTACCCTCCTCCTTGTTCAGGAAAAGATGGGGTGGAGAAAACCGGTTCTGATCCGTTATGCTAATTCGGGCGATGTGACAGGGGATCATCAAGCTGTTGTCGGTTATGCCGCTTTGGCCGTCACGGATCGACAAACAAATCCTACGAATGAACCCGCCGCAATACAGGCCGCGAATGTGCAAGCCAATACCGAAGAGCTTTCGATGGAACAAAAGAAAGGACTGCTTCAATATGTCCGTTCTTACTTGGAAGCCTACTATGCCAACAGCTTAACCGAGCCGGCCTTGGAGGTGGATTCCAAGGTCTTAAATGAAAGGCGAGGTGTCTTTGTGACCTTGAAAAAGGGCGGCATGCTCCGCGGATGCATCGGACGGATTACGGCCAACGAACCCGTCCGGGATAATTTAAAACAGATGGCCTTGGCCGCTGCGTTAAGCGATCCTCGATTTCTTCCGGTCACCGAAAAGGAGTTGAAGGATCTGGATATTACCATTTCCATTTTAACGCCCCTGAGTCCGGTTGCATCGTATCACGACATCCGGCTCGGTACCGACGGCATCGTCGTCGAATACGGGGGGCGCAGCGGCGTTTTTCTACCCGAAGTTGCCACCGAGACCGGATGGGATCAAAAAACGTTTTTCAGACATTGCGCCTTGGACAAGGCAGGTTTGCGGGAAGGCGAACTGGAAAAGGCAAAGATTCAAGTTTTCCAATCTGAGGCTTTCAGCGAAAGCGACTATCGATAAGTGATGATCCTTCAAAATTGATTCAGGAGAAGGTATCCCGATGAAAAAAGTCTTCGCCTTCTCTTTCTTTTCTCTAGGGATTTCCTCGGTTGTTTCCCAAGTCGTCATCATTCGAGAACTCATCGTCGGTTTTTACGGGAACGAATTTTTTATTGGCTGGGTTCTTTTTGCCTGGCTTCTCTGGGTCGGTTTGGGCAGCCTGGCGGCGGGGAAATTACTAAACAAAGTATTTTCCTGCGCCGCGATTTTGATTTACTTGCAGACTTCCGTCGTCCTCCTTTTCCCTCTCGAGATCATCCTGATCCGATCCAATCGGTTATTTTTAGGGACGGCGGCGGGGGAAATTCCGAATTTAATTCCAACGCTTGCGTATTCTTTTTTCTCGATGGCGCCTTTCTGTCTGGTCCTCGGATTCTATTTTACCAAGGCAACTCAGTATCTCATTGACGAAGGATCTCAAAGGGGAAACGGTTCTTTAATAAGCCAGGCTTATCTTTTCGAAACCTTCGGCTTCGTGGCGGGAGGGATTCTTTTTAGCTATGGCCTGATTTTTAGGAATGAATTTTTTGCAGCGTCCGTTTTGGCAGGGCTGAATCTGGCACTCGCCGTTTTTCTGCTTTATGAAATACCTTCGACGGGAAGGCGGAGGCCCCTTCTAGCGGTCTTTGCGATCTTTGTTCTTTCGTGGATTCTCTGGTTCCATGCCGATCGGATTCATTTCGTGACGACTCAGGTTCGATTCCCAAAGGAAACGCTGATCGAATCCAGAAATTCGATTTATGGGAATGTGACGGTGACCCGGGCCAAAGATCAATATAACTTTTATGAGAACGGCCTGCTTCTGGGATCCGGCGAGGAAAAGATCTTTAACGAAAATTTCGTTCACTTCTCTTTGCTGAGTCATCCGGACCCCAAAGCGATACTTCTCGTAGGAACCGGTTTCAATGGGGCTTTGCGCGAGATTTTGAAATATCATCCCTGGGAGGTTGAGGATGTGGAATTTGACCGGCTCTTGCTGGATCTCGCAGCCCAATACATCCCGAAGGATCTGGCGGCGATCCTGGATAAGCCTCCGATCCGGATTTACCTGGGCGATGCCCGCCGATTTTTGAAAGGAACTTCAAAAACCTTTGATTGTATCCTGATCCATCTGCCGAATCCTTCTACCGCGTTAATTAACCGCTACTATACGGAGGAATATTACCGGGAAGTTAAAAAGCACTTAAATCCGGGCGGCCTTGTCGCGACCCATATTGCCTTTTCTCCGGATTATGTCACCCGCGAACTTGCCAATTTGAGCGCGTCGATTTATAAAACCCTCAAGACTTCTTTTCCCGTTATTTATGTGCTTCCGGGCAATGCCCTTTTTTTTATCGCTTCTGCGGACACAGACCTGCAGCTGACGCCTGAAACATTGATTGCACGGTTCGAAGAAAGGGATATCGAGAGTTACTTTGTCAGCACCCCTTCGATCGAATACGGTCTCACCAATGACCGTGTGGGAAACGTGGAGAATCTCCTGCGAACCAATCGCGCTGTCGAAGTCAATCGCGATCTTCGACCCCGCGCTTACTACTACAATCTCGTTTATTGGTTGAGTTTCTTGAATCGCGGTCTCGTCCAAGGATTTTCGGCCCTGACCCAGATTCAGCCTTGGATGGTTCTGGCTGCCCTCGTTTTTTTCGTTATCTTTCCACTGTTTTTTTTAAGAAATCCGGAAGCGAAG
>JAMWDC010000036.1 GCA_023819025.1 Candidatus Omnitrophota bacterium
CCGTCCTGGCCGGAAACATGGGGCCTACCGAATCCGGGATTTTCGAGCGGCGTTTTGAAACATTGGGGCGGCGGGTCGAAACAGAACTTCATTATAAGAAAATAACCGTTTTTCTCTTACCGACGCCCATTCATCTGAATCTGGACGATTACCAGGGCGACGAACCCCAGGTTGCACCTCTCCCTCAAGTCAAGTCGGACTCGAGGCTGGCCGATAGTGGTAAGGATGATACTGAGCAAAACCTTACCTACGAAAAGTACCGAGCCTTACCCATTTCGTGAATTTTTTGATTACCTTTCCGCTGAAAAAGGCTTAGCCCAGAACACGTTATGGGCTTACCGTAGGGATCTGGCACGGTACTGGGATTTTCTTAAATCCCGCCGCCTGACCGATTGGTCCCGCATCACGCGTGCTCATATTCTTGATTTTTTAATGTCCGAGAAAAGGCAGAATTTAAATGCGGTGACGATCGCCCGGCGGCTTGTTTCGATCAAACTCTTCCATCGGTTTCTGGTCCAGGAACGTTTCATCTCGGAGGATGTGACGGATGTTTTGGAATCCCCGAAACTCTGGAGGAAGCTTCCTCAATTTTTAACCCCGAAGGAAGTGGAGGCGATTTTGAATGTGCCGGCGGATCCGCACCGGAGTGGTTTGCGAGACCGGGCATTGCTAGAACTCCTGTATGCTACCGGGGCGCGGGTGTCCGAGGTAGCAGGGTTGACTTTGGAAAATATTGATTTTGAAAACGGATTCATCCGATGCCGGGGCAAAGGAGGAAAGGAACGGATTGTCCCGATCGGACGGAAGGCCATTGAGGCATGTCAAAAGTATCTTGAGAAAGTCCGCGTCAAGCAAAGGCCAAGAACCAACCATCTGTTCATCGGCAAAAACAGGACGGGGATGACACGGCAATTTATTTGGAAAGTGATCAAGAAATACGCGACGTTGGCCGGAATCCAAAAACGCATTACGCCGCATACCTTTCGCCATTCCTTTGCCACCCATTTATTGGAACGCGGTGCGGATTTGAGAATGGTCCAGGAACTCTTGGGCCATTCCGATATTGCAACGACCCAAATTTATACCCACGTCTCACGCGATCGTCTGAAAAGCGTGCACGCCCAATTTCATCCGAGGGGGCAGTAAGATACATCGTCGGGGCACTTGGGTATCTGACGGGCGTACAAAGTGCCCAGCCTTCTGAAAAAAATTCTTCAACCGACGAAAAAATCTTTTGCCTATTTCCACAAACGTTTCAATCCTTACGTTTCACAACAGTGACTCTTTTAACGTGAAGCGGCTATAGCTTATAGTCAAGAGTCAAGTCTCTTCGCCATAAGGTGATAACCCGAAAATGATCTTTCTCTTTTTTTTAATAACTTATTGCCGTTGCAGGACTTGGGTATCTATGATATACTCCGACTGTCAAAACCTATGAAGACGATTTTTATCATTTCACTTAGCATATTATTGGGGGTGGGTGGGGTCGCCGCAGCCGATCAAGGCGAGTCAGGTTTCGAAACTCCGAAAGAGGGATCTGAGGCCTATGATGCGTCTTCGTTCCAACCGGATGCAATCGAAGAACCCGAAGCCATGCCGAAGGTTAACGCCAAAGGTAACTTAGCGGACCTGAAGGCAGCCAAGGCCAGTTCCCGAATTCAGGATCTCGAGAGGCGCGTAAAAAGTTTGGAACTGGATTATCGTTTCCTTGACGGACGGGTCCGAGAGATTGATCGGACAGTGAGCGATCTTAGAAGACGGCGGGACTAAGTTTCAATCCTTCCCTTAGTTATATCGTTTATCAGAAATTGTGAAACGGAGGGGACTGCTCTTTCTGCGCGAGGTGTAAAATTTGCTCTAGTGAGTAGGGGGGGGCGAGTTTTGATGTGATAAGGACATTCAGAAGTCCGCGCAATGTTTGGGAGGGTTGACCCCCTGATGCAGGAGCAGAAAAAGATGGGGCGCTATCGTCTAGCCTGATCCAGGACGCCACCCTCTCAAGGTGGAAACACGGGTTTAAATCCCGTTAGCGCTACGGGAAACAGAGTCAAGGGAGGAAGATAAGAGGCAAAAGAAAAAACGCTAACAATAGTAAAGTGAGAAAGATGACAATGGATGTCTCCCAAAGTGTCAAAAACAAGAGAAGCGGTATTTTTCGATTTTGTTTCCATTTTCCCTTTTGAAATGAGAGTGAAACAATGATCTCACGGTACACTCGTCCAGAAATGGGTAAGATTTGGACTGAGGAAAACAAATTGCATAAGTGGCTTGAGGTCGAACTTGCAGCACTCGAGGCCTTGGCTCATTTCGGCTATATCCCAAAGGGGATTCCCGGCAAAGTGCGTCAGAAGGCAGGGTTTAATATCGACCGAATCCGGGAAATTGAAAAAGTCGTTCAGCATGATGTTATTGCCTTTCTGACCAATCTTGCAGAACACGTAGGTCCTGCCGGTCGTTATGTGCATTTTGGTTTGACATCTTCCGATATCTTGGATACGGCCCTGGCGCTTCAGCTCAAAGAGGCCGCCGCCCTTTTGATCCGCGAACTCAAAAAATTGATCCAGGTTATCGGTAAGAAAGCCGTGGCCTACCGTGACACGCTCATGGTAGGCCGCAGTCACGGGGTGCATGCCGAACCCACGACGTTTGGCCTCAAGATGGCGCTTTTTTACGAAGAATTCAGGCGCAACTTGAAACGCCTAGAGGACGCTGCCGAGAATGTGGCCTATGGAAAGATTTCGGGTGCGGTTGGCACATTTGCGAATGTCGATCCCAAAGTTGAAGAGTATGTTTGTAAAAAACTGGGTCTTAAACCGGCGCCGATTTCAACTCAAATTTTACAGAGAGACCGCCATGCGGAATTCTTGACTACGCTAGCCATTATCGGCGGGTCGCTTGAAAAACTGGCGACGGAAATCCGCGGTCTGCAGAGGACCGAGACCTTTGAAGTTCAGGAATATTTCGGCGAAGGGCAAAAGGGTTCCTCGGCCATGCCTCATAAACGCAATCCCATTATCTGCGAACGGATCGCTGGTCTCGCCCGGCTATTGAGAGGGAATGCGCTGGCCGCTCTGGAAAATATTGCGCTGTGGCACGAACGCGATATTACGCATTCGTCCGTGGAGCGTGTGATTTTCCCCGACAGCACCATCCTTGTTGATTACATGATTTTTCTAATGCAATCCGTGGTGGCAAACTTGGTGGTTTATAAGGAAAACATGTTGGAAAATCTCAAGAAAACCCGTGGCATGATTTTTTCTCAGGGGCTTCTTCTGAAATTGATCGCCAAAGGACTCTCTCGGGAAGAGGCCTATGCACTTGTCCAGAAGGCAGCAAAAAAGATTTGGGAGGATGGAGCCGTGCATCTTGAGGATGTGGTCCTCGCGGACAAGGACATCCTCAAGCATTTATCTCCCTCCGAGATCAAGGAAGTGTTTTGCTACGAATATCACGTGAAAAATGTCGGAAAAATTTTTGAGCGGGTCGGACTTTCTGGGACCGGGAAATCCCCGAAAGTTCCTTCAAAGAAAGGATAGTCTTATGTTCGCAAAATCGATCACGCCCTCCACGGTTTGGGAAATGAAATTGCCGCTGCCTTTTCACAGTCGAGGCAAAGTTCGGGATATCTACGAGGTCGGTCGTGACAAGCTTTTGATCGTGACCACGGACCGTCTCAGTGCTTTTGATGTGGTCCTGCCGGATCCGATTCCTTACAAGGGAAAGGTCTTGACACAAATTTCTGTTTTCTGGTTCAATTTTTTTAGCCAAGTGACTTCCCATCATCTTATTACGGCCGACGTAACTCAAATGGGGCTTTCGCAGGAGATCGTCAAAGAGTACGGTGCCGCGCTTTCAGGACGTTCCATGTTGGTCCGTCGGACAAAACCTTTAAGTGTCGAATGCGTGGTCCGCGGTTATTTGACAGGATCGGGTTGGAAGGATTACCTCGCAACGGGTTCGATTTGCGGTCACGTCCTTCCCAAAGGGATGAAACAGTGCGAACGCCTGCCGCAACCGATTTTTACGCCGGCCACCAAGGAATCGGCCGGGCACGATATCAATATTGATTTGAAACAAGCAACCCAGCGAATCGGGGCCGACATCGTCAGCAAAATTGAGAAACGCTCGATCGAGCTTTACCAGAAGGCAGCCGCCTATGCGAGCGAACATGGAATTTTAATTGCCGATACGAAATTTGAGTTCGGGCTGCTTGATGGTGAGCTTATTCTGATCGATGAAGTTTTGACTCCGGACAGCTCGCGTTTTTGGCCCAAGGACCGGTACGAAGTGGGGCATGACCAACCGAGTTTTGACAAACAGATTGTGCGTAACTATCTTCTCGGTATCCAGTGGAATCAGAAACCCCCCGCACCCAATCTTCCCCGGGAAATTATTGAAAAAACCAGTCAAGCCTATCGTGATGCCTACCGGCGGCTCGCGGGCAAAGAGATTGATTAAAGAGAGAAGACCGAAGCATGCCGTGGTCTGACGGAACATTTCCTGCCGCGTATGCAGATGAAGGAGTGTGTATGTACAAAGCAATGATTAATGTGACTCTGAAGAAATCGGTATTGGATCCTCAGGGACAGACCGTTTTGCGGGCCCTCGAAACACTGGGATTTCAAGATGCCAAAGATTTGAGGGTCGGAAAATTCTTTGAGTTGACCTTGGAGGCTCAGGATGCCGATCAGGCCGCCCGGCAGGTTCGTGCCATGTGCGAAAAACTTTTGATCAATCCGGTAATCGAG
Source organism: Candidatus Omnitrophota bacterium (assembly GCA_023819025.1). Taxonomy (GTDB): domain Bacteria; phylum Omnitrophota; class Omnitrophia; order Omnitrophales; family Aquincolibacteriaceae; genus JAMWDC01. Next base: position 4,749 of record JAMWDC010000036.1, read on the forward strand.
GAATATTCCTTCCAGGTTGCCAAAGAAGGGAACGTGCCGAAATCATGAAAGCGGCGGTTGTGGTTTTCCCAGGATCGAATTGTGATACGGATTGTTATCATGTCCTCAGTAACGTGATGAAAACGCCTGTGGCATATGTTTGGCACAAGGAGCGCATACTGCCGAAGGTGGATCTGGTGGTTTTGCCGGGCGGGTTCAGCTACGGCGATTATCTTAGAACGGGTGCTGTTGCTCGATTTTCACCGGCCATGGAGGCCGTAAAAAAACATGCGGACCAGGGTCGGTATGTGATCGGGATATGCAACGGTTTTCAAATTCTGCTGGAGGCAGGCCTTTTACCCGGCGCCATGCTCAGAAACCGCACGCTTCGATTTGTATGCAGACATGTTTGGTTGCGAGTGGAGGATGTCCACACGGTTTATACCCGAAAAATGGCGAAAGGCGACATCCTTTGCATTCCGATCGCTCATGGAGAAGGCAATTATTATTGCGACGAGGATACCCTTCGCCTTATGCAGGATGAATCTAGAATTCTTTTTCGATACTGCTCCGAAGGAGGAATCTTGGGAGATGCCTACAACCCCAATGGTTCGACGGATCATATCGCTGGCATCACAAACAAAAAGCGGAATGTCCTGGGAATGATGCCCCACCCGGAACGGGCGAGCGAAAGGATCTTAGGCTCTACAGACGGGCGGATGATTTGGGAAAGTTTGTTTGAGGGGTAAGCAAAATGATGCCTACTGTCCAAGTGACGCCCGAACTTGTCCGAGAACACGGTCTGACTCAGGAAGAGTACGGGAGAATTTTAGCGATTCTGGGCCGAACCCCCAACCTTACGGAACTCGGCATGTTCAGCGTCATGTGGAGCGAACACTGCTCCTATAAAAATTCCAAGCCGATCCTTAAACTTTTACCGACCCGCGGACCCAACCTCCTCGTTCGTGCCGGCGAAGAAAATGCGGGCATTGTCGATATCGGCGACAACCTTGCCATTTGTTTTAAAATCGAAAGCCATAATCATCCGTCAGCCGTAGAACCTTTTCAAGGAGCCGCGACGGGAGTCGGTGGTATCTTGCGCGATATTTTTACCATGGGCGCACGTCCGATTCTCCTAATGGATTCCCTCCGGTTTGGTGATCTCGACAAACCTCAGACCCGAAGGCTATTCTCGGGCGTTGTGGCGGGAATCGCCCATTACGGAAATTGCATCGGTGTTCCCACAGTCGGCGGGGAGATTTATTTCAATGACTCCTACGAGGGTAATCCCTTGGTCAATGTGATGTGTCTGGGTATTGTCCATCGGGATGGGATTGTGAAGGGCAAAGCAACAGGAACAGGGAATCCCGTGTACTACGTCGGGGCGCCAACAGGTCGCGACGGGCTGGGGGGCGCGGCGTTTGCCTCCCGTGAATTGACTGAAGAAAGCCACGAGGATCGACCTGCAGTTCAAGTCGGGGATCCCTTTAAAGAAAAATTATTGTTGGAGGCCTGTCTGGAGTTGATCCAAACGGATTCGATTGTCGGGATGCAGGATATGGGGGCCGCAGGCCTAACCTGTTCTACCTGTGAGACGGCCTCCCGTGCTTCCAGCGGGATCGCAATCGATCTTACCAAAGTTCCACGGCGGGAAACCGGCATGAATTCTTATGAAGTGATGCTTTCCGAATCCCAGGAGCGCATGCTGGTTATTGCAAAGAAAGGCAAAGAACGGGTTGTGGAGGAAATTTTTGAAAAATGGGATTTGCATGCGGTCAGGATCGGTGAAGTGACAAGCGGAAACCTTGTGCGGGTCACGGAAGAAGGGAAGGTCATCGCCGAGATACCGGCCAAGGCCTTGGCGGATGAAGGTCCTGTTTATGTCCGCGAAGAGTGCAAGCCGGAATATTTAGCTTCGGTTCAAGAACTCGATTTAAGTCAAATTCGGGAACCGAAGGATTTCAATGCTGTCTTGAAAAAGCTTTTGGATCATCCGTCGATTGCCTCGAAGGCTTGGGTTTGGGAACAGTACGATCATATGGTTCGCACCGATACGGTCTTTTATCCGGGGCATGATGCGGCCTTGATTCGTATTAAAGATACCTCCAAAGGGATTGCGGTTTCTACAGACGGCAACAGTCTTTATTGCTATTTGGATCCCTTTGAAGGCGGGAAGATTGCGGTCGCGGAAGCGGCGAGAAATGTCGTGTGTACAGGCGCCAAACCGCTTGCGATTACCAACTGTTTGAATTTCGGCAATCCCATGAAACCGGAGATTTTTTGGCAATTTCATCAGGTGGTGAATGGGATGACTGCGGCTTGTGAGGCGTTCGAAACCCCCGTGACCGGCGGCAATGTCAGCTTCTATAATGAAAGTCCTGTCGCGGCCATTTATCCGACCCCTGTAATCGGAATGGTCGGTCTGTTGGAGGACATTACCAAACGTATCCCGTCTTTTTTTGTCCGAGAAGGGGATTTGATTTTTCTGGTTGGCGAAACTTTTAATGAGATCGGGGCAAGTCATTATCTGGCAATCGAACACGGTTTGGAAAAAGGCCTGCCTCCGCGTCTGGATCTTAACCGGGAGATAGCCTTGCAAAAATTTCTGCTTGAAGCGGCCGACCGTAAGCTTCTTGTTTCGGCCCATGACCTCTCGGAAGGCGGTTTTTCAGTGGCGCTCGCCGAATGTTGTTTTTCGCCTGAGGGAGGCCTCGGTGCAGTCATTGATCGATTCGATTTACTACCGGCGGGCCTGCGCTGGGATGCAGTCTTTTTCGGCGAAAGCCAATCCCGCGTGCTGATCTCAGTGAAACCGGATGATCAGGAACAAATCATTTGTCTGGCCGGGAATGATCGGGTTTCGATTTATCAAGTCGGTAAGGTTGGCGGTGACCATCTGATTATGGGTGATCGAGTCAAAATAGCGGTGGAGCAGCTAGCGGCGATTTACCAGCATGCCATTCCGAGAAGAATAGGAGGATAAAAGACATTCCATGAGCGGCGAGGGCATTAAAGAATGTTGCGCGATTTTTGGGATTTACAATCATCCCCAAGCGGCTCAAGCTGCGTATATGGGGCTTTTTGCCCTGCAACATCGGGGCGAAGAAGCAGCCGGCATCTGCTCAAGCGACGGCAAAGACCTGCGAGTTTATAAGAACCGAGGACTGGTTGATGAGGTCTTCACCGAAGAGCATCTTGCGAAACTTCCCGGTCATATTGCGATTGGGCACACACGGTATTCCACGACGGGACCCTCGACCCGAGTCAATGCCCAGCCGTACCGGGTCGATTATTCACGCGGGCAAATTGCAGTGGCGCACAACGGGAATCTGGTGAATGCTCAAATCCTCCGGGCGGAATTCGAGGCACAAGGGTCTATTTTTGGATCGACCATGGATTCCGAAATTTTCATTCATTTGATCGCGAGGCCGCCCTATCGGAGTATCGAAGAGGCAATCGAAGGATCGCTTCCGCGAGTGGAGGGTGCTTATAGCCTTGTGATTTTGACAGAGACGAAATTAATCGGGATTCGCGACCCTTACGGTTTTCGCCCTCTTTGTTTCGGAAAGCTCGGCCCCTCGTATGTACTTGCTTCCGAGACCTGTGCCTTTGATTTGCTCGAGGCGAATTACCTTCGCGATGTCGAACCGGGCGAGGTTCTTGTGATTGATGAGAACGGTCCGCGGAGTTATTTCCCTTTCAAGGATCACCCACGGAAACTGGCCCAGTGTATTTTCGAGTATGTGTATTTTGCTCGTCCCGATTCCACAATTTTTGGGGAAAATGTCGCACTCGTGCGCGAAAGACTGGGTCGGAACCTAGCAAAGGAGCAACCGGCCAAGGCCGATATTGTGATTGCCGTTCCTGACTCAGGAAATTTTGCGGCCTTGGGGTATTCCCGGGAATCCGGGATTCCTTTGGCTCATGGATTTACTCGGAATCACTACATTGGCAGGACGTTTATCAATCCCACGCCTTCCGACCGTTCGCTCAGAGTTAAGATTAAACTAAACCCGATCCGGCAGGTTGTGGCCGGGAAAAACGTGGTTGTGGTTGACGATTCCATTGTGCGGGGAAATACAGCAAAGTCCCGGGTCCGTTTATTGCGGCAGGCGGGCGCACGCGAAGTTCACATGCGCATCAGCTGTCCGCCTCATGTTTCTCCCTGCTTCTACGGAATCGATTTTCCTTCCAAAGAAGAGCTTTTGGCTTGCCGCAGCGGCATCGAAGAGATCAAGAGGTTTTTGAAGGTGGACAGTATCGGGTACCTTAGTTTAGACGGGATGCTTTCGGCAGCGAATCAGGACAAAAAGAATTTTTGCGAGGCTTGTTTTTCTGGGAATTATCCGACCCCACTTTTTGACGAGATGGATAAATTCAAGCTCGCAAAAAAACGGTCATGACATTGGTTGCTCTTCGCTTTTACGGCTGCTGGTTTCTAACCCTTCTGAGATGAATTAAGAACTAGAAATCAGCATTTCGATTAGGGTATACTCTCAATTCGATTTTTAAAATTGAACCACCGGCTTGAATCCTCCGGTTTTGGGGGCGATCAAGGATGGTAAGAAAATCGTGGACTTATGAGAAGGCAGGTGTGCCTCATCTCAAAGGGCAGCCTGCTTATAATCGAGACATCCGAAGAATTATTCGGTCAACTTATATCCCCGGTGTGACGGGGAATCCCACGGGTTTTGCCGCCCTCTTTGACTTTAAAAAATATGGATTTCGGGATCCTTTGCTGGTTTCCTCTACGGACGGGGTAGGGACAAAGCTCGAGATCGCCAGACTCCTCGGTCGGCATGATACGGTAGGCATTGATCTTGTCGCCATGTGCGTCAACGATATTATCACCTACGGGGCCAAACCCATTTTCTTTCTGGATTATTTCGCGACCGCGAACTTTAACCCGGTTGCGACCCGTGAGATCTTAAAAGGGATTGCACGGGGATGCCGCGAGGCGGGCTGTGCACTCATTGGTGGGGAGACAGCCATCATGCCAGGTTTCTATTCGACCGAACTCAAGCAGGGGGTGGCCCAATATGATTTGGCAGGCTTTGCGGTCGGACTCGTGGAGAGGGAAAAAATCGTGACTGGTGCCGACATTCGCAAAGGCGACGTTCTGTTAGGTCTGGCTTCGACGGGGTTCCATTCGAATGGTTTTTCGCTTTTGAGGAAAATTTTCTCTGAATCCGAACTTAAGGGGCCTCTCGGGAAAAAGTTTCTCGTGCCGACGCGGATCTATGTTAAGCCGGTGTTGCGGCTTCTTATGGAAATTCCTTTGAAGGGAATCGTTAATATCACCGGGGGCGGCTTTGTGGATAATTTGCCCCGCGTGATCCCCGACGGTTTGCGCGCAACCGTCAGACGGGACAGTTGGCCCCAGCCGAAAATCTTTCAATGGGTTCAAAATTCTGGTAACATACAAAATTTTGAAATGATGCGGACTTTTAATCTGGGCATCGGAATGATTTTAATATTAGACAGGGGTTGGATAAAAAAGGCGCAAAGAATTCTTCAACGGATGAACATTCCTGCCTGGGCGATCGGCGAAATTACCCCGGGTCGCTCGTTGGAGGTTCAATGAAAGTACTCGTGGTAGGTTCGGGAGGAAGGGAACATGCACTTGTCTGGAAGATTGCTCAGAGTCCTCTTTTGACAAAGCTTTACGCGGCTCCTGGGAATCCCGGAATCGCTCAGATTGCCGAATGCCGTCCCATTCAAGCCGAAGACATTTCCAAACTTGTGGATTTTGCGAAGTCGGAAAATATCGATCTGACGGTGATCGGTCCGGAATCGCCCCTGGTGTGCGGTATTACGGATGAATTTCAGGAAGCAGGTCTGAAAATTTTTGGACCTTCCCGTTCGGCATCCCGTTTGGAGGGAAGCAAAGCTTACGCCAAGGATCAGATGACCAAGTTTTCCATTCCCACGGCTCATTATGAGGTTTTTTCGCATATTAACGAAGCCAAACATTACGTGATCGAAGCGGAAATGCCGATTGTGATCAAGGCCGACGGCCTCGCACAGGGTAAGGGAGTTAAAATATGCAACTCCTCGCAGGAGGCGGTTTCGGTTTTAAACCAAGTGATGAACCAGGGTATTTTTGGCGATTCTGGGAAGAAGGTGGTGATTGAAAAGATGCTCGAAGGAGAGGAGCTTTCAATCCTCGCCCTAAGCGACGGCAGGAAAATTATCCCGTTGGCCAGTTCACAGGATCACAAGCGCGCTTATGATTTTGACAAAGGTCCCAACACCGGCGGGATGGGTGCTTATTCTCCGTGCCCGTTTCTTTCGGATGAAAAGTTTCAGGAAATTGTCGATCTTACCGTACGGCCGAGGATTGAGGGCATGGCCAAAGACGACACTCCATATCAGGGGGGGCTGTATGCAGGCATTATG
>JAMWDC010000037.1 GCA_023819025.1 Candidatus Omnitrophota bacterium
GCCAGGAAGCATGGAAAGGGAGAAAATGAAACACAATGTATGAGTTGCTCCAGTTTTTACAGAATAGGATTCCTGCTTCCTTAAGGTGAGGGACATAGCGATTCGTCACCCCCTCCCTCACCCTCCCCACTAGGGGGAGGGTATAACTGGAGCAACGCATTAATGAGTTGCTCCAGTTAAGGAGTTCGTAACTGGTTGAAATGATTCAAGTTTCTTCTTCTACTAGTCGTTTTGATTGGCAAAACGCGTTTGATCACTGCCAACACGGAGACGACTGTCATGTCAGAATCTCAAAACACTTTGAATCTCGAAGAGATCGTCATCGCGGTTTATTCTGCTTTGGACGATGCCCTTCGTCACGCGAATATTCCCTGTCAAAGCGGCAAACTGATTCCGCGTCCGGGGCCGCCTCCGGAAGTCGACGACCGGGAAGTCCTGTGTCTTGCCGTCCTGCAAGAACTCTTTGGTTTCGAATCCGACCATTTCTTTTATCAATGGCTGGAAAACAACCCAACGATGATCGCGTTATTCCCCCGGCGTCTCAGCCGCCCCAATTGGGCCGACCGGCGTGCGCTTCTTGTGCCCTTGATTCAACGTCTTTCAGGCGCCTTTCTGGAACTGGATGGCGAAGCGAACCCCCCTTTCCCATCATCGATTCCCATCCCGTCGATGTCTGTCGACCCATACGGGCAGGCAAGAAGAAACGGCTTAACGGAGTCGCCCGCAAAGGTTACTGCTCCTCTCTGAAGCGCTGGTTTTACGGTGTCCGCGAGCATTTGATTTTCACTCCCGAAGGACGTATTGCTTTTATCGTCCAAATCGCGGGCAATCGCCATGATGTCAATGGCCTTTATGCCCTGCTCAAGACTACCTTTCAAGGACATCTTCTCGGAGACAATGCTTACTGGCCGAGATCCAAGAAACGCAACAAACTTGCTGCACAAGGAATTACTGTCACCGCTGATACACGCAGCAACTGGCACATTAAAAATCCTCCCGACGAACAGGTTCTCTTAGATACGTGGCGTGGCCGCGTCGAACGGCGCATCGGCCTTTTTGACACACAGTTTCACGCGGCTCGTACGCTCTGCCGTTCTGTTAAGCACTACCACGCGCGCCGCTGGACAAAAGTCATGACCCATAATCTTTCTAGGCATCTTAATTCAGAACTCGGCAAGCCCGAGGAATCACTGATGCATTACCATCTGGCTGCCTAAAACTAAAACAAGGCACTTTATAGTTTAAACACAAGCTCTGTTTCCTCCGTCACCGAATTTGTGATAGGTCCACAGGTTTTTCGGTTAAGAGTGCTGAAAAAAATAAAATACAGGCGACGAGCACAAAATAACCATACGCGTAATAAGGGAGGTTATCTAGATTCTCTGTACTTAAAAAAACAGACGTTGCGATAAAGGCCATCCCCAAATACTTCCAGATAACAAGTTCATCATGGTTCCGCAGATGATTCCTTTGTGCATACCATGTCCTCAGGATAAAAAATTGAAACAGCATATAGAAGGTGAAACCGACGAAACCGGTCACCAAAACGATCCCGACATACGTGGAATGGGAACCGATAGCGGTCATTGTAAAACCATCCCGAAGTTTGACCCCGACGCCAATAAGTGGATTTTTTTCAATCACCTCCCGCAGGGCCTTGGCATAAAGTTGTAAGCGGGCGTTGGTACTGATCTCGCGAATCTTGGAGAGCCAAAACAGGCTTCTCAAAATGAAGTTCGAGGCCAAAAGGACTGCGATAAAGCCGAACACCGAATAATAAATATCCTTGCGCCGCTCAATAAAGTTAACTAAGACCAAGGATCCAATAAAAGTGCAAAGTGCCGATCGAGACATGGAAGCCAACAAGGGAACGAAAGATATCACAAATAACAAGCAATACTCCCATTTTTTTTTGGGCTGTAGACCATAAAAAGCCATCAGTAACGGGATGATCAGAAGCATGAACCCGCCCGTGTCCGTGGTGCTTCCATTATAGATATCAATGCGCGGCACGCTGATTGATAAAATGTCGGTGCGGGTTAAGGTCATCTGCAATTGTGAATAAAAATAGGGGAATCTCATGAGCCCAGGCAAGACCTTGCCGACCAGTGTATCAAAGTACAAATTCTTGTATCCGGCATACCACAACCCCAGACAAAATAGTGTCAAGATGCCTGTCACAAGGCATAAATGGCGGCCGACTCGCAAGAAACGCAGCAAAAAACCCCAGGAAGCCGAATGATAACTCACCAATGCTAAAAAAAATCCCATGATATAAATGAGATAACTATTGATTGAGGCCAGGATCCTTTGTAAGGAAAGATTGCCGAAATTGATCAACAAAGAACACCAATAGGCCAGCAAATAAAACCCGAACCACACGAGAGGCCGAGGGATCGATAACGACTCGCCATAAGAGCGGCTTAAGATCATCCATTTCATGAGAACCAAAAGGGTAATTCCCTGATAAATGAAGATATTGAATCCGAGAACCATCCAAAGCGGCGTCAGGAGCAAAACCCCCAAAATATCCGTTTCAATACTCGTCGAGAGAAAAGGAAATTGGATCTTCATCTTTTGTCTATCTTCCCTCCTCTTCCTATTCTCGCAGCCGAATGATTAACAGAATCTCAGCACAACCATCAGAAAAACGGCTTCATAACATCTCTTTGGATGATAATGGCAAATCCAGTTCTTCCGCTCTTTCCGAATGTTTCTGATTGAGCCGCTTCGCGTAAGCATAAAGAACCACAGCCGAAATCAAATTTAAAAGACTCGTCGACAGAGCAATCCCATAAATTCCCATAAAGATCATGAAAAGATAGTTCAAGATCACGTCAAGAACGAGTCGAAGAAAACCCACAGCCATATAAAAAATATTACACTTGTAAATAATCAATACCCTGACGCAAAGAAGATTTAAAACTTGAAAAGGGAAACCCATACCCAGAAGGGCCAGCAAGCCGCCGACGGTATGAAGTTCGCTGTCGGGAAAGACACCGCGACCAAAAGCAAAACGACTGATCGACCCTTGAAGGAGAACTATGAGGATAGAAAAAAAGACCGTGAGGACCGTGAGGTCAGTCATGACGCCGCGAATCTTCTGCCATGAAAAATCCGCGGAGGATCGGCTAAAGGCATCGGCCCAGTAAGAAAAAACAACAGGGACAACCCCTGTAGCAATCAAAAAATAGGGAATCGTATAAAGCCTATCGGCATAGGCATAGATCGATAGCGAACCCGGCCCAACCCAGGAGGCCATGATTTGATCGACCACCATCATCAGATTGATAAATACCAGCCCCGCCGACTGGGGGATAAAACTTTTCAAAAAAGGCCGCATCTCTATGGCCGTCCTTCGGGTCGTCAGATGAACTGACCCTATCTTTTTCGCAAAAAAATAAAAACCAACAAAAAAACGAAGGGCCTCGCCCAGCACGTAGCCGAGGGGTAACGCGTGGATCCCTAAATGATCCTTGAGGAAAAAGGCTGCGCAAATCACCGTCACCGACCGGATACCGGGGCTCACTGCAGAAACAAAAAAGACCCGGTAACAATTCAGGGCACCGTTCAAGATACTCGTCCAAGTCAAAAATACGACAACGGCAACCATCTCTAAAACAAGCGTCCAGACCAGATGGATCGTTTCACCCGAAAACTGAGTCGTTTGAGTAATCAAGGGTCTCACGAGGACTAACAAAAATAAAAGGATCGTGAACAGATAGATCGTACTCCGAACAATGAGATTCCCGATAAACAAACCGACATCGTCAGATCGTGTCCGGATATCGGAAACAAAGGGCACAAGAAGCGTTTCGAAAATGCTGCCAACTGTGGCCGCCACAAAAATCAATAAACTGTAAGCGAGAAAAAAGGCATCGGTTTCGGCTGTGGTCCCAAACCACGCTCCGATAAAAAAGGGGATCACCAGACTTACGCCTTTGCCCAAAATGGAAAAAATGGATGTGGAGACAGCTTCCCTTTTTATCCTGGAGGCATTTTTGAAAAGATTGATTTTAGAAGACACGTTATTCCTTTTCCCCTTCATATTCGCCAACCACAAGAACTCGGACAGGACCTAATTCCACTGAGGGCCCGGATCCACCATCAGGCGGTTTGCTGCCGTTTAAAAGATATGCCGTGAGCCAATTATACCCCCCGGCCGTGTGGCATCGGAGTGTAATTTCCCGCCAATCCTCATGCGGGATGTAAAACCCCCCGAGATTCTGTTTCCCCAAGCGGAAAATAACGTAGCCGAAAATGCCTTTGTCACCGGGCGAAGAGCGAGTCGCGAGATGCATTACCACAAAACCCGGCTTAAGATTGAGCGGCATCAACTGAATCCCCGCATGATCCAGCAGCCCCCCCCGAGAAATCTTGGAGCCCCATTCACTCTGCGGTTGCTCGTAGGCCCTCAGGGTCTTAATTTTCTCCTCAAGATTCTGTCGATAGACCGAATCCCATCGGGCAAAGCTCGTCAATTCCCGGAGGTCGGGATTCCTTTCGTTTAATACGGTCGTAACGATTGCCAAGGCCTTTTCGGATTCGCCCAATCTCCAATAACACTCGCCAAGAAGACGGCGCCGGTATCGCTCATGGACCGAGGATTCCTCCAGCCATTTACGGGCTTCGGCATAGTCACGGAGGTAAAAATAATAAAGCCCTTTTAAATAGGGGTTGGCCGCTTGCTGAACCAGCGGACCCAACCACGGACGATATTCGTTGATCGCAATTTCCTTCTCTTCCAAAATCTCCCGAAGGATATTTTCGTAATCGTCAGGCAAAGGGGCACCCATGGCCTGCTGAGCGGCCAGCATCCCCATCTTTGCCTTTGTCCTCCATTGATTAACCCAATAAGTGTTTTTAAAAATCACAAGCGCCTCCGCATATTTCTCCTGATCAAGCAAGTCTTTCCCTAACCGGCATCTCCTGTCATAAATCTCGTTTCCTAATTTCAAATAAAGGGGATAGACAAGGTGGCGATAGCTCCACAGTTGACGTTGGTCCATGAATTCGAGAAGGCGGCCAATGGATGGATAATCATGCGGCGTTATATATTTTAAATACCCAAAATTGTGGAAACGATTCCAAAGGAATGCGAGGGCTGACCGCAAATAACAAGGAGGCAGTTCCAGATGCCGCGGCGGTAAGATCTCAACGGCCCTCTTTATATACGATAAAGCCTTCTTTCGTTCACTGTCTGTGAGGAATTGATCGTAGGATAAAAGGGTCTTTCCAACCATAAACTTGATCCAAGGACTACCGCTTTCCGCACGATAAGCCGTCTCTAGGTAAGAGCGGATCTTTTCCCATTGGTTTCGAGAGAAACGGTCCCCCAGATCCTGCCGGGCCAACGCTAATTGACTTAAGGCTCGGTAAAGCCAACCCTTGCTAAAGTAAGGGTGCTTGATGGTGAGTTTTTCGAAATATTCAGAGGCCTTCTGGAGCTGAAATTCTTGTCCCTCAACCGATATTCCTTGACGGTACAAACTTTGGCCATAAAAAAATAAAATTTCCGGATGGTTGCTGTCCCACCTATCAGCTTTCTGAAAGAGCCCTAAGGCCCGGTCCAATGCCCCTTGATAAAATGCGGATTTACCCCCATACAGTAAAAGAGCCGCCCCTGCCCTTTGAAATGAAAAAAAACACAGAACTAAAATAAGACACCGTATCAAGGCCCACTGAATTTTTCTAACAGGAGGCATGGGGACGTCTTCCCTCCGATTGTGCTGTTCGGATTGACCTCAGTAAGGTGGCAAAGAGAAAAACCATCAACATCGCATTGGCGGGCATCGCTAAATTAAAATCCATAAATCCATGAAGAGCCAGCGACGAAACAGAAATGAGCATCCCCCACACGAGAGCAAACCGGGAAGCCTTCAACGAATCGAATGCCTTGATACCCCGAAACCATAACATCACGAACGAGAACATGAGAACGAGAAAGGCAGGCCAGCCCAGCTCCCCCATAAGTTCGAGATAATCCTGGTGGGCGTGCGCCCAACCCATCCACAACTCGTCGGATTGATACTTCGGAAATACCCATTCAAAAGTTCCGAGTCCCGTTCCAAGCCAGGGGTGGTCGTGAATCATGTACCAGACATCTCCCCATACCACTTGTCGGCCCTCCCAGGACCCCATGTGCTTCGCCAACTCTGAAAAGCGGGATAAAACCACCCCTTTACAGGCAAAAAATGCCGCTACAAAGGACAAAAAGGCTGAGAACATTAAAATACCTGCAGATCGAGGCGATCTTTTCCAGAGAAAAAAAGAAAAGAAAACAACCGCGAGCGCAAAGCTTGCCATGCCGGCCCGCGAACCTGTCTTAAAGAAAGCCGTGGACATGATAGCAAGAAGTACGATTAAAATCATCGAGACGACGATTTTTCTTTTATGCAAGGACCGCAGCAAAAGTCCCAAATGGACCCCAAGGCAAAGTTCCAAGAGCCCTGCCAAGTGATTGCGATTCAGGTACGTCCCTGTAATAAAACCTTGGTGGAACTCCTTGTTTTGCCAAAGCACCTTTTCCTGGCCACTATGAAGCTGAAAAAAACCATACAACGATTCCATTACCCCCAGAAAAACAAGTCCATAGCACCAACGGGTCACGGCTGTAGATGGGAGCGTTTGAATCATGAGAAAACCGCAGGCGAACGACAACCATATCAAAAGTTCGTTGACAGTTGCGTGACGATTCAGCGAGCTGATAACGGCCTGATAGGTGATCAGACCGAAGACAGAGAGAACCCCGATTTTCAAAAAGGTTGGACAAACAGAAAGTTCCCCCAAGGCATTTGGGTACAAGAATAAAAGCGCAAAAAGGGCACCGGCAATCGATAACGAAGCCCAAGGATAAACCGCCCCAAAGAAAACCACGGCCAAAGCACTTACGAGAAACAAGCCGGTTTCAAGGAGGAGAAAACGGCCGGGTTTCATTTTTTTCCGGACTCATCCCCGTAGCCGTAATAATAGTATTGATGATAATAATAATCCCGTTCGCGGACACTCACCCGATTAATCACAATCCCTATGATTTTATTACCTTCCTGACTAAACCGTCGTTTGATATCCCGCAAGTGTCGCTTATCCGTCTTTTGGTACCGTGCCACAATCACGATGGCCTCGGCATAATCGCTCAAGACCGCCACATCCGCCACTGGGTGATAAGGCGGACTGTCGATAATCACTATATCATAGGTTAGCCGCAGGCGTTCCAATAAATGCCGCATCGCCGAAGAGCCCAAAATTTCCGTGGGATGCGGGGAATGAACACCGCACGATAAAAAATCAAAACCGACTTGGTCGATGTTTTTATGAATCGTATCCTGCTCCCTAAGATTGCCTTCTAAAATTTCCGAAAGGCCTTTTTCTTGAGGCACCCCGAGAAATTTGTAGAGCCTGGGTTTTCTAAGATCGCTTTCGATCAAAAGTGTCTTCAACTTATTCTGGTGAAACACAGTAGCAAGATTTAAAGCCACGGTTGTTTTTCCTTCCTCGGGATTGGGGCTGGTGACAAGAATCACCGAACAGGCGCTCGGCAAGTGGCGTAGGCGGAAAAGAAGTGCCGTCCTTAATGCCCGGAAAGACTCTGCAGTCGGCGTATGGGGACCGTTTAACACATATAACTCACCCTTGGAAGCATCTTTTTTTTCAGTCTCGGTGGCATCCGGAATGATTCCCAAAAGTTCCATGCCCAAGCCTTTTTCAATATCATCAGGAATTTTGACCGTCGAATCCAAATACTCGAAAAAGAACGCAAAGAACACCGCCCCCATCAGTCCGAAACAAAAGGCGACGATAAAATTTGTAAAAGGCTGGGGTTTGTAAGGGCGGACTGGAACTTGGGCTCGGTCCACAATCAAAATATTACTGGCCTGCATCTTTGCCTGGCTATCGGTCTCTTCAAGCCGTGCCAAAAGCGCCTCATACGTCTTGCGTGCCCCCTCCGCCTCCCTTACCAGCTGATCATAATCGACAGCCTTCCGGCTGAGTTCAAGCGTCTCTTCCAATTCCTCGTTAATTTTCCCCTCCAAACTTTGAATTTGAGAACGGATATGGATCCTTTTAGGATGGGCCGGCAAATAACGGGCCGATAAGCGGGCCTCTTCAGCCTGCAATTTTACGAGTTCCAACTTTGCATCCTGGATAAATTTGTCCTTTTCATGGATGGAAGGGATCGTGATCAACTTATTATTTTCTTTATACTCCTGGAGTTTTTTTTCGGCGTCAGACACTTTCTCTTTCATCTCAACGAGTTGTCCGGAAATCAATTCGGTCACCTGGTTCGAAACTAAAAATCTATTTTCCAAATTTTGCTGGATAAAAAGATCGACGAGGCTATTGGCAATTTCGGCCGTACGAACGGCAACCGGATGTTTGATGCTGATTTTGACCAGGCGTGTATTGCGGACGGGCTCCACTTCAAGCATACGCCGGACAAAGACATCGGCAAGGGACCGCTTTCCGAGAAATTCATCAAGCCATTTCGTTAACAACTTCTGATCCTTTAAAAACTGATGCAACCGCTGGCGTATCCCTCCCTTCCGAAGCCGGTTCAGGTACGGGTCCTGTTCGAGATTCTCTTTACGAACCAGCCGTTCAATCAAAGACCGGCTTTTTAACATCTCGTATTGAGTCTGATAATATTCCGAGGTGGAGGCATCCATGGTGACCACTTCGGTAAAATCGACAATATTAGGGCTTTCCCGTTCCACGAGAATGGTCGTGGTAGAACGGTACAACACCTTCTCCATCGCCGTGAAGATAAAACTCAGCGAGATCATCGAAAGGAAAAAGAACAGAAAAAGCCAGCGGCGTTTGCGAAGGATATAAAAATATTCGCGAAGATGAACTTCTTGCTGTGACAAGGGTACCACCATTATGGATCTCCTAAAAGAAACTTCGAGGGACAATCACACGGTCGTTTGCCTCGAGCTCCAAATCTTGAGAAGTATCGCCTTTTTTCGCCATCCTCTCGATGTCCATCTCGTAGGTTACTTCCTTGCCGCCTCTTTGACGGATGACTTTAACCTTGGATTGGTTGGCAAGTTCGGTAAACCCACCCGCCAAGGTAATGGCCTCAAAGACCGTAAGTTTCCCGTAAATCGGGAAAGAACCAGGATTTGCCACTTCTCCGAAGACGAACACGCGGCTAAACTCTTTGACAAAAACCGTCACCTGGGGATTGACCAAGTATTTTTCCCCAAGTCGTTTGCTAATGACACGTTCCAATTCGCTGACCGTCAAACCAGCTGCCCGAATTGCCCCCAGCAGAGGAAAAGAAATATAACCGTCGGTTAAAACCCGGACCTCTTTGGTTAAATCTGCTTCGTCATACACTTCGATTCGAAGCAGATCGCCGACGCCTATTTTATAGTTTTGGACCTCGATATTTTGTTCCTCGGCAGCAATCCGACTTGTCAATGAAAGCAATATCCATACCGTCATCAAAAGCAACATCATATGCTTCTTCTGGACTTTTGCAAAATGACCGTTCAGGCCCGTTTTTTCGACTACTGGCTGCAATATATTGGGTCTTATCAATGATGCAACCCACAATATAGACTCACGAGTGCCCATTTTGCAAAGATTCAGTTTCTTCATAATTTTTTACCGTCTAGCTGAGTCTAACTTATTTGAGGGGCAAGGAATCTCCGACCCCTCATCCCGAGCGAAGCGATGGATCCCAGATCCTTCTCCCCCGCCATTCGGCAGGATCCGGATGAACCCTCGTTTGTAGAAATAAAAAACTCCCTGAGGGCTCTTATTTATTTAACGGCTATTCTAAAATAAAGGTGAACTCATGTACGCGAGTGGTTATTCTTAATCAGTAAGAAAAGTTCGAGGCTAAACTTACCCGGTGATCCGTATAATCATAAATCGAGAAGTTCGAATCCCTGCGAAAATATTGATAAGCCAGTTCGAATCCAAGCCATTCGCGAAAGGCGTAGCGCAATCCGGTTTCCCAAAAAAAGTGATCATCATGACGGAATCCCGTTTGGGAGAGAACCGTGGCGCGCTCCGCATAATCTTGCCGTTTGTATTCGGCATCGGCAAAGAGAGTCCATTTGAGCCTGAATTTGTACGAACCCCCGAATTTAAAAATATGCTGCTTGAAAAAATTTACGTCATGGAAGGTCGCTTCGACAGGCTGACGGGCAAAGGTAAATTCAAGTTTCAAATCTTTTCGGATCGTGTACGTAGTCACCAAACTGGCGACCCAGGAATTAAAATCGGGTTTGTACGATCGTTGATAATTTCGAAATTGCGGGCCGGTTCGTAATTTAATCACCAGGTCGGGCAGGATTTCGCCTTCCACCCCCGCTCGGACCTGATGAAAAGTGCCGTTTCGATAGAAAACATTGGGATAATCGATCTGGGCAAGTTGATATTCCATAACAGCCTTGAGGCGCGCAAAGAGATCGTAAAAAAGGACGCCGGACCACTCGATACTTTGGAAATCAAAAGGTTTTTCCGAGTGACGCCGGAAATCCCGTACAAAATGTTGAAAACCAGCCTCAAACGTCATCCGCTTCCAACGATACCCCGCCTTCGGATTGATCGCGTGATCGATGCGGGGAATCCGATCAGTAAATGTGGTTCCGGACCGACTCGAGGTTTCGACTAATTTGTCGTAGACATTGACATACCAGGAGGGGAAATGAACATCGAGTAAGGAAAAAAAAGTTTGATTCTGATCGTTTTGTTTCGCGTGCCGAGATTTGGAGAAAATCTCGATATCCGCTTCATACCCGACCGTGAGCTGATGCTTATCCACCGGGATCTGAAGAATCGTTCCAGGGGTAATCGTATAGATGACGTCTTCCCGCTCATCCTCGGTCTCCATCAAAATGTTGCTATCGTATTCGGCCTTCGTTCGGAGGCGGGGATGAATCCGCAACGGCCCCGCTTGGATCCTTGAGGGTCGGGAGCGGACAAAACGCCTTTCTCCAAATTCCTCGATGGCGTCGAGAAATTTATATTCGGCGAAAAGTTTTAAAGGGAATTGAGTAAGAAAAAATAGAAAGGCGATTAAATAAAAAATCCCGGATTTTTTTGTAA